>JALTLI010000034.1 GCA_027005635.1 Alphaproteobacteria bacterium | reverse complement strand
CGCATAAAAAATATATCTAGCAAAAATAATTTTTTTAAAAAATAACAAAACAATGCAATAAAATGTATTTTTGCACCTGTATTAAGTTTTTGTATTTTTTAATACTTAACATACAATCAACAAATATTTATATATTATGCAGTTATATATATCACTATAATTTATATTTATTTTTTAATAGCTATTATTTATTTTCTGCAATACAATATTTTTTATGATTATAGCACCTTCAATTCTTGCCGCAGACTTTGCCCACATGGCAAAAGAGCTTTGTGAAATTGAAAAAGCAGGCGCTGATTGGGTGCATTTAGATGTTATGGATGGTCACTTTGTACCAAATTTAACTTTTGGTGCTCCTGTAATTAAAAAATATCGTACTTATACAAGCCTGCCTTTTGATGTCCACCTTATGATTTCTAACCCTGATGACTATATTGAAGATTTTATTGATGCTGGCGCAGATATTATAACTGTTCATATTGAAACGCTTAAAAACCCTAAGCAAACACTAGGAAAAATCCGCTCATTAGGTGCAAAAGCTGGTCTTTCCTTAAACCCTGATACAAATATAGAAAAAATAAAGCCATATATAAATTTATGTGATGTTATCCTTATAATGACGGTAAACCCTGGTTTTGGTGGACAATCATTCATGTATGAACAATTAGAAAAAATAAAAATTTTGCGTAAATGGTTAGATACTGAAAAATTATCTACAATTATTGAAGTAGACGGAGGAATTAATCACAAAACAATACAACTAGCAGAACAAGCTGGAGCAACAGCCTTTGTTGCAGGCAGTGCTATTTTTAATGGTAATTATGCCAACAACATCAAATCACTAAGAAATAAAGACTTTATTAAATAATTGTGCTATAAAATAATTTATATTTAACCACTATAAGAGAAACCAATGACACAAAAAGCATTATGTATTGTAGGAACAAGGCCTGAAGCCATTAAAATGGCACCTGTAATTAAAAAACTTCAAGCAGATGATAGATATGAATGCTTAGTATGTGCCACAGGTCAGCACAAAGAAATGCTATACCAAGTGCTGGATTGGTTTGATATTGTGCCAGATTATAAAATGGATGTTATGCAATCGGGGCAACATCTTTCTAGCCTTGCGGGTAAACTTTTAAGCGGTCTCCATGATGTTATAGAGGAAGTTCACCCTGATTTATGCTTTGTTCATGGTGATACAACCACAGCTTTTATGGCATCTCTTGCTTCTCATCATACTTACAGCTCACAAAAAAGCCATTATACTAAAATTGTTCACGTAGAAGCTGGTTTGCGTACTTATAATAAACATGCGCCGTTCCCTGAGGAATCTAACCGTGTATTAATTGGTCAGCTTGCAGATTGGCATTTCACTCCAACAATTACATCTGCTGAAGCTTTACTGCTTGAAAATATCACTAAAAATGTATTTGTTGTAGGTAACACCGTTATTGATGCTTTATTTGATACCATTGATATTTTAAAGGAAAAACCAAGAACTCCGCTAAGTTTTATTCCAGACAATGAAAAAGTTGTTTTAGTAACAGCCCACAGACGTGAAAGCTATGGTGAAGGGTTTAAAAATATATGTGATGCACTTAAGCAAATTGCAACTTTATACCCCAATAGCCATATTGTTTACCCTGTTCACTTAAACCCTAATGTAAAAAATGTTGTCACAGAAATTATTGGTGACATTCCAAATGTTCACCTTATTCCACCAATGGATTACCCTGATTTTGTAGCAAGTATGGAACGCTCACATATTATTTTAACAGATTCCGGTGGTATCCAAGAAGAAGCACCATCACTAGGAAAACCAGTAGTTGTGCTACGTGAAGTAACTGAGCGTCCAGATGCAGTAACCGCAGGCGCAGTTAAATTAGTTGGTACAAATACACAAAAAATAGTTTCAACAGTACAAGATTTAATGGATAACGAAATTTCTTATAAAACCATGGCAAAAGCTATAAACCCTTATGGTGACGGCTTTACAACCGATAGAATTCTAAATATTGTTGCTGGTGAGCCAGTTAAAGAAAATACTTTTAGAACTCAATCTGCGGCCTGAAAGTGAAAGAATTAGCATGCAAAGCAAACTTTTAGAAACTTATACAAATGTTAAATGGCTACCTGAAAATAGCACCTTTGAACTATGGCAAAGCAATGAACTCCCTGAATTAAACCAAACTAAATCTGCATTTATTATGGCATTTAAAAATGAAGATATAATCCTTGCTAATGTTTATGGCAGAGGCTGGGATATCCCTGGCGGTCATATAGAAAACAGTGAAACACCAGAAGAAGCCATACATAGAGAACTTTTTGAAGAAACTGGAGCATCTTTGCTTTGTTCAAGCCTTATGGGATACGCTAAAATAACTATAAATTCTGAAAAACCAACAGGTTATAACTATCCATTTCCAATTAGTTATATGCCAATTTATTGGGGTATGATAG
Organism: Alphaproteobacteria bacterium; assembly: GCA_027005635.1. GTDB lineage: Bacteria > Pseudomonadota > Alphaproteobacteria > UBA2136 > JALTLI01 > JALTLI01. The sequence goes on along the minus strand of JALTLI010000034.1, from coordinate 5,082 downwards.
ATACAATTAGCGAGCCTAGTGCATCTATGGAAGTTGGTAAGCCTAAACTTTTTGCCGAATGGCAAATTGAAAAAGAAAAGCTAATTCCTTATCATCAAGCATTTTATAAAGCTGGCTTAGCACGAACCAGTGTTTTTTTAAAAGCTATGCAACAGGCAGTGTAAATTATATGCAAAAAATTAAAATACTCCAAGTTATACCAGCCCTAGAACAAGGTGGCGTAGAAACTGGTACACTAGAAACGGCTAGTTACATTGTAAAGCACGGCTGGCAAAGCATTGTTGCATCTAATGGAGGTAAGCTGGTTGAACGGCTAGAAAAAGAGGGTTCTAAACATTTAAAACTTTCTTTACATAAACGTAATCCTATTGCTATTTTTTATAATGCTTTTAAGCTAATTAAAATTATAAAATCTGAACAGCCAAGTATTGTTCATGCAAGATCTCGCGCCCCTGCTTGGTCTGCTTATTTTGCTTGTAAATTTACTAAAACACCATTTTTAACCAGCTTTCATGGCACCCATGGCATTCAAAATAAATTTAAAATTTTCTATAACAGTATAATGTTAAAAGGTGTGCATGTTATTGCTAACTCTAATTTTATTAAACAGCATATTATTGAAAATTACCACGAACCAGCAGAAAGAATTACTGTTGTTCAACGAGGTTTTGATCTTAAAAGATTTAACCCTAAAAAAGCCAGTGCTGAAAGAATACGTAAACATTATAATATTGATAAAAAAACGCCAGTTATCCTTATGATTGGTAGGTTTACTCGCTGGAAAGGTCAACATATTTTGCTACAAGCATTAAGCCAATTAAAAACACGAAAATATGTTGTATTATTAGTTGGTAGTAGCAACAAGAAATCACAATATACAAATGAACTCAAACATTTAGCTAAAAATAAAAATATCACAGGAAGGGTTATTTTTTGCGGAAGCCAAACGGAATTAGCAGATTATTATAAAGCTGCTACTATAACTATATCTGCATCTTTGCGTCCAGAGGCATTTGGTAGAATTGCGGTGGAATCTCAGGCTATGGCTACTCCTATTATTGCCACTAACCATGGTGGATCATTAGAAACTGTTAAACATGGCGAAACTGGCTGGCTTATTCCACCTAGTGACTCAAAAGCCATGGCACTTACCATTGATAATGCTATAAATAACCCAAAATTAGAAAAAATTGCTAAAAACGCTTACAATTGGGCAACAGCTCATTTTACTATAGATAAAATGTGTGCAGGAGAATTTAAAATTTATAAGGAAATATTAAATGAAACGTTGCATGATAGTAATAGACATTCAGCCATTTTTTAACGTACCAGAAACATTAGTAAAGTCTATCAGCCAAGTTGCAGAAAAAATCCCAACTGCTGCAGCATTATTTATTCAAGATGAGCACCATTTACCTTATGAAAAATTAAATAATGCTAATGGCCCTAAAGATAAAGAAAAATCATTAATAAAAACTAAAAATACTTTTTATAAAAATGGTTACAACTTACCTAAAAGTGTAATTGATTGGCTAAAAAAAGAAAAAGCCGAAGAAGTTATTATTGCTGGAGGGCAAACAGATTTCCCTATTCTTGCTGCAGGTATAAGCCTATTTGAAGCTGGCTTTAAGCCTATTATTATCCCATCTTTGTGCTATGGGAATGAATGGTATCAACATACTGTTACTATTAATATTTGGGAAGGCTCTTTAGGGAATGTGTATGAATCTATTTTAGATATAGATTTATAATATGAAAAAAATATGTGTAATAAAGTTAGGTGCATTAGGGGATTTTATCCTTGCCACTGCTGCCTTTTCTGATATTAGAAATAAGCATAAAAATGATCATATAACCCTAATTACTACAAAAAAAATGCAGGCGCTTTTAAAAAATAATCCATTTTTTGATGAAATTATTTTTGATGACCGCAAGCCTTTATGGAATATCCCTTATGTTTTAAAAATGCGTAAAATACTATCTGGTTTTGATAAAATTTATGATTTACAAACAAATCAACGAACTAACTGGTATTTTCGTTTAGCTGGTAAGCCTAGTTGGAATGGTATTGCTAAAGGGTGCTCCGCTATGCATGATAATCCTCAGAGAAATAATATGCACTCTTTATTAAGGATTGCCGAACAACTAAAAAATTCAGATATAAAACCTTTATCAACAACAAATATTGCCTACGCCAAAGAAGATGCTAGTGATATCTTAAAACAAAACAAAGTTACTAAAAATTTTATTGCACTAGTCCCTGGTGGTTCTAAACATCGCCCTGGCAAACGCTGGCCTAATTTTATTGAGCTAATTGAATTACTAAACAAACAAGGCAAACAATCAGTACTTATTGGCGGAGCAGATGAAGAAGAGTTGTTAGCACAAATAGCTAAAAAAAGTGGTGCAATTAATTTATGTGGAAAAGCAAATTTAAATCAGTTAATTGATATTCTAGATAAATCAAGCGCTGTTATTGGTAACGATACTGGCCCAATGCACATTGCTGGAGCATTACACAAAAATGGTGTAACACTATTTGGTGCAGAAAGTGATCCTAAATTATGCGCGCCGAAATCAGATAATATGCATATTTTACACAATAAAGATTTTGCGTCTATTTCGCCACAACAAGTATTAGATGTTTTGGCTATTTAGCTAGTTAGCCTTGCTTAACATAAGCTTAACATGTAACAATTTTATTATGCGTATATTTTTTATTATATCTATTTTATTTATTACCTCTGCCTGCACACCAGAGATATACAACTATATACACAATACAAAACAAAATATAGTTAATTATAATTATACAAAAACCTTAAAAGATTTTGTTGCAATTAAAGAAGTTAGCCCAACAATAAAACAGCAACAAGCTACACAATTAAAAATTCAATGCGCTAATTATTCTCAAAAACGTGTTAGGTATATTTCTGGGGTTAATGATGAAGCTTGGTATGATAAATGTCCAAGTTCTATGTATCCAGAATTAGGGCCAGAAAGGCTAGAATTAACAAAACGCCCACCATACAGTAAATCTTGGAGTGCGGTAAAAGTTAATCCTAATTTAAAGTAATTTAAAATAAATAATGCTTTAAATTATTAATTTTAAAAGGTATTATACTTCAACAACAAATGTACAAAAGGATAAATAAATGTACGATATAACCATTATGGGTAATTCAGCAGTAGATGCATTAGTTAATACTACTGAAGATGTTTTACTAAAACATAACCTTAATAAATCGGATTTTCAAACTCGTGAATTTGATGAATTTATTGCTCTAAATGATGATTGCATGGTTGAAAAATTTGAAGCAGGTGGATCTACTGCAAATACAGCTTATGCATTAGGTAAACTTGGTAACAAAGTTGCTTTTATAAGCCGTTTTGGCGCCGATCCTTCTGGTAAACATTTTAAAAATGAAATGATGAGCGCTGGTGTAAATACTTCAAATGGTGATGACAGCGTAAGAACTATGGAAATTTTTGTGCTTATTACTCCAGATGGTGAAAGAACTTTTGTATCTCCGGGGACTACTGCCCCACTTTGTGAAAACACACTAGATATAGAAAAAATTAAAAATAGTAAATGGCTACTTATTGAAGGTTATTTATTACTTGACCAATACAAAGCAGTAGCAAAAGCATTACAAATAGCCCGTGAAAATGGGGTGAAAACAGCATTAACACTAGCATCATCAGCTATACTTGAAGTATGTTTTGATGAAATATCTACAGAAATTGATAATGGCTTGGATTTAATTTTAGCTAATAAAAAAGAATTAGATGTTTTAGCAAAATCAGCCAAAGAGAATGGTGCTAAAATTTTAAAACAAGTTCATGATACACCAAGTGTAATAACAAATAGTGGTGATGGCGCTACATATACAGATAAAAACCAAGAATTTACAATTGATACCACAAAAATTGATAACCCAGTAGATACAACAGGTGCAGGTGATGCATTTGCTGCTGGATTTTTACATTATTATATTAAAAATGAAGATGATATAATTCAAGGTATCCAACTTGGGCATCAATTAGCTGGTGAAGTTATTATGCGCACAGGCGCCAGAATTCAAGATAATATGAATTTAGAAATTATTTAATTTTTAATATATTTGGGGTCTATAAATTGTAGCCAATCATCTGGTATATTGCCATGTGGTATTAAAATTCTACTATTTTTCCATAATTCCTTTGATGTTGGAACATGTGGCTTAGAACGCAAATTCATACCAGATTCAGCAACTGATTGTGATCCCTTTTTAAGATTACAAGGATGACAACTAGCTACAATATTTTGCCAATTTCGCTCTCCTCCTTTGCATCTAGGGATGACATGATCCATATTTAAACTAACCCCTTCCCTTATATTGGGGATAAATCCATGTTCTCCACAATATTGACACTCAAATTTATCCCTAATAAGTAAAGATGTACGGCTAAAAGCTGGATTAGAAACAGGGGGAACATAATCCTTTAGAACTATAATGCTTGGTAGTTTCATGCTAGTTGTCGGAGAGTGAACTTCTTTATTATAACTACTAACAACATCAACCCTACCTAAAAATAGGGCTTTTATTGCATATCGCCACGAACATATTGAAAGAGGAAAAAGACTCAACGGCCTATAATCCGCATTTAGTATTAAAACCTGATCCAAGTGCACCTCCTTATAAATTAAAGATTATTTACACCTCTTTATATTAACAATTTATATATACTTATGGAAGATTGCACAAATTTTAGGCAATATAAAACCTGATCTCGTGACATTATTGCCTATTTTTTAGGCTAAATATAGATTAATCTAAGAATTGGAGAGTTGCCAAATTATTATAAATATCTGATTTTAATAGAAGTTCTTCATGTTTACCCGTGGCAACAACTTCACCTTTATCCATAACGATTATTTTATCGGCTTTTACTACTGTTGCCAACCTATGAGCCACTACAATAGTTGTACGATTTTTCATTAATTTATCAAATGCTTCTTGTACTTTATGCTCAGATTCTGCATCTAAATGGCTGGTAGCCTCATCAAGTAATAATAAACTTGGGTTATTGAGAACTGTT
>JALTLI010000033.1 GCA_027005635.1 Alphaproteobacteria bacterium | reverse complement strand
GTTTACGGTATCTAACTTGATCAAGACGCTCAGGCACTTTAAGTGGCGGAGAAAGCCAGCGTATTCGTTTAGCATCACAAATTGGATCTGGTTTAACTGGGGTTTTATATGTTTTAGATGAACCAAGTATTGGTTTGCATCAACGAGATAACCAACGCTTACTTGAAATGCTATTAAAACTAAGAGACATGGATAACACAATTTTAGTAGTAGAACACGATGAAGATGCAATCCGTGCTGCCGATAACATAATAGATATTGGCCCCGGAGCTGGTGAACACGGCGGAATTATTGTCGCCCAAGGAACAGCAAAGGAAATTATGGCTGTACCTCATTCTATTACTGGTATGTATCTTTCTGGTAAAAGAAAAATTGAAGTACCAAAAAGAAGAAGAAAAACAGTTAAATATATTGAAATATCTGGTTGTAATAAAAACAATTTAAAAAATATAACCGCAAAATTTCCTGTTGGTTTAATGACATGTATTACTGGTGTTTCTGGTTCTGGTAAATCCACCCTTGTTATGGATACTTTTTATAAAGCTGTAGCAAATGAAATAAATAGAACAAAAAAAGTAGCTAAAGGTTTTAAAAAAATAACAGGCTTAGAATATATAGATAAAGTTGTAAATATAGATCAAGCTCCAATTGGTAGAACTCCGCGCAGTAACCCTGCTACTTATACAGGAATAATGGATCCTATCAGAAACTGGTTTGCAGGCTTACCCCAAGCAAAAGAACAAGGTTTTAAGGCTGGCAGGTTTTCCTTTAACGTAAAAGGTGGCAGGTGTGAAGCATGTAAAGGTGATGGAACAATTAAAGTAGAAATGCACTTTTTGGCTGATATAAACGTAACCTGCGATATATGCAAAGGTAAACGCTACAACCGAGAAACTTTAGCAATTACATATAAAGGTAAAAATATTGCTGATATTTTAGATATGCCCGTAGAAGATGCATTAGAATTTTTTAAAAACGTACCATTAATTGCAAAAAAACTTAAAACCTTAGATGAAGTTGGTTTAGGTTATATCCGTTTAGGACAAAGCGCTTTAACTTTAAGTGGTGGTGAAGCTCAACGAATGAAACTTTCAAAAGAACTTTCCAAACGCGCAACAGGAAAAACATTATATATTTTAGATGAACCAACAACAGGTTTACATTTTGAGGATATCAACACCCTGCTCCGTGTTCTGCATCGTTTAGTGGATAACGGTAATACAATGTTAATTATTGAACACAACTTAGATGTAATAAAAACAGCCGATCACATAATAGATATTGGCCATGAAGGCGGTGATGGGGGTGGCGAAATAATAGCCACCGGAACACCTGAAGATATTGCACAAATTAAAACAAGTTATACCGCCAAATATTTAAAAAAGTTATTGAACTAAAATACCGCGAAAAAGTACATCTTTGAACTTAATTGGTTTAGCTGCATAGTTTGCACGAGCTAGTAATTCTTTTTTTAATGTTACAATTCCTCTACCGTTAATATCATCTGCGTACAAATGACGTAGGTAAATTTGGAACTCATTAAGCATACGAGGTTTAATTTTATCTACTATTTCCATATCATGTTCTGAATCTAATTCAAGATTTAAACGTATTTTTAAAACTCTTGTTGCTCTTTTAGTAGATTGCAAGTTAACTACCATTTCTGGTAGCTCATAAAAAAATGGCCCTGCATCTTCTTCGCCTTCTACAGCTAAAGCATTACCAGACCATAAAATTAATGTAGCTGTTAAAAAAAACGAAAACATTAAATATTTTTTATTTGTTTTATTCATAAATTATACCCCTAAACCCTATTAATAGTTATTTATTATTTTTATTGTAACTACTTATAATATAGCTCACTAAATATTATTAAACATTTTCCTGACATACACAAACAATACTTTACAAGCACAACTCAAGAAAAATTTTAAATATTATTTGCATATATGGAAGTATCCACGTATATTTAAATAATTAATAAAACCTAGGGTATGCAATACAAATGACAAAACAACAAACTAATAACCGCCTTGCAGACAACTTAAAAAAAGCAATGGCTAAGGCAAATATTTCTCCAACTGAACTTTCACGCCAATCTAGTGTTTCTATGGCAACTTTAAGTCGTATTTTATCTGGTCAGGTAAATCCTTCCCTTGGTAATATGCTAAAAATTGCCCAAGTACTGGAAACTAGCATAGATTTACTAGCTGATAACAATACATTAAACCCTGTTAAAGTTGAAAACAAGGAAACACCAGTTACAGCAAAAAGAAGAGAGAAAAAAGAAACAGATATACTAGCTACATTTATTCTAGATAAAACTGATCTAACCCCCAAAGAAGCTGCCAAACTACTAGAAAATGCAGCAAATGGCAAATGGGTAGATTGCTGGACAGATGCATACGTTGATGAAAGTACAACTCCGCAACCAAAAGCAATCCATAGCAAGCAAATTGGTACTAAAAAAATCCGTGTGAGTATAACATTCCCTCATGATATGGTTGAAGCAGGCTCTGTTACTAGCTTACTTAGCGTTATTTCTGCTTCTATTACTAGTACTAGCGCTAAACTAGAAGATATTTTTATTCCTGATGTATTAATGCGAACATTTAAAGGCCCAGCTTTTGGTATTCAAGGTATCCGTGATTACACTAACAAATTTGGTCGTCCGCTACTTAGTGCTACTATGCGCCCTATGCGTGGATTATCTGCCCGCATGTACGGACGTGCAGTTTATGAAACTCTAAAAGGTGGAACAGATATTACCTGTGATCCAACTTTAATGCACTCTATTCCTGGTAATCAATGGAGAGAACGTTTCCGTTTTGTAGCAGAAGCTGTTCATAGTGCCTACGATGAAAGCAATGAAATAAAACTTCATGCCGTAAATGTTAGTGCTCCGACAACAGAAGATATTATTGAAAGAGCAAATTACGCCAAAGATTTAGGTTTAAGTATGGTACTAGTAGATAGTGCAGCAGTTGGCTGGAGCGCAGTAGAAAGCTTAAGCAATTGGTGTAGAAATAATGATACTATTTTATGCGGTATGGGTAGTAGAGCCTTACAAAGCAATATTATTAGCGAACATTTGTTAGCTAAACTTTTACGCCTAACAGGTTGTGATATTGTTAGTATTGGTAGCCCTCTGCGTGGCGGTACAGTTAGCAGAAGAGTTGTTAAAGGCGTTTCCCAAACTCTGCAAGCTAATACAACCACCATTTTTGAAGAAGGTGGCTTAATGACTGAACAAAACTATCAAGGCTTAACAAGTTCTATGCCTGCTTGTGGCGGTGGTCATAATCCTTGGCATTTTCCTAGGTTAATTGATGCACTAAATGATAATATTATTATCCAATGTGGTGGTAGTGTTATGGGGCACCCATGGGGTAGCGCTGCTGGTAGCACTGCTAACCGTGTAGCAATAGAAGCTATTATTCAAGCACGAGGCGAAGGACAAAACTTAACTGTTGATGGTCGTTCTATTTTACAAAGAATGGCAAGACACAACGCCGATTTAAAAACTGCACTAGAATATTGGCAAGAAGGTGCATTTTTATTTGGTGTTATAACTGGTGATGGTGAAGGCTCCGAAGCTGATGATCTAGATGCAATTGTTCAGCTTTCTGCTAAAACTCCACCAAAACTTGTACCTACAATAACTCCAACAGAGGATAAATAATATGGCTAATACACGCTTTGAAACTTTTTCTTTTTTACCACCAATGTCACCTAATCAAGTTAGAATGCAGGCAGAAAACATTTTAAATTTAGGCAATATCCCTATGATTGAGTTTGCAGATAATCCGTCTCCTGATGAAACATACTGGAAAATGTGGCCAATACCTGAAAATACTACGGTAACTTCTACAACTATTGTTAGCCAAATTGATTCTTGTGCCAGAAGAAACCCGTACGCGTTAATAAAACTTAGTGGCTATAGCCCCTCTGAAAAAATGTATACTATTTCTTTTGTGGTTAAAACTCCACTAGATGCTAGTTAGAGAAATATTGCCGACGTATCATCCAAGAAACTTTGTTTTCCCCTATTTATAATAAATTGGAACAAACCTAAAGTTATGGCATGACATACAAAAGATAAACATCTATACAAGAATAAATAAAAAAAAGAAAGCAGTAAAATGGAAGAAAAAATATTAAACATAACCCATATAATTGGTACTTTTTTATGGGGTTGGCCTTTACTTGTTCTTCTTATTGGGACTGGTGTTTATTTAACTATTTTATTAAAAGGTATTCAATTTGTTCATTTATTTCCTGCTTTCAAACTAATTTTACTACCCTCTAAAAAAACTGAAAAAGGTGATATTTCTCACTTTCAAGCACTTATGACAGCACTTTCGGCAACAGTAGGTACAGGTAACATAGCAGGTGTTGCAACCGCAATTGCCGCAGGTGGCCCTGGGGCTTTATTTTGGATGTGGGTAACAGGTTTACTTGGTATGGCAACTAAATTTAGTGAAGCAGTCGTTGGGGTTTATTACCGAGAAAAAAATGAAAAAGGTGAAATGAGCGGTGGCCCAATGTACTATATGGCTAATGGTTTAAATATGCGTTGGCTAGCAATTATTTTTTCTATATTACTAGTTATTGCTGCGGTTGGTACTGGTAGTATGGTACAAAGTAATTCCATGGCATTAATTGTTAAAGATACCTTTAATGTTCCTACTTGGTTTACTGGGTCTATTTTAACAGTTTTTGCTGCCGTTGTTATTATGGGAGGCATTAAACGTATTGGTAATGTTGCATCTGCTTTAGTTCCATTTATGATTTTTGCTTATGTTAGTGTTGGTATTGCGATACTAATTTTAAATATAAATATAATACCAGATATTTTTGCCTTAATTTTTGATAGTGCATTCAACCCAGTTTCTGCAACTGGTGGCTTTTTAGGTGCTACAGTTAAGGAAGTTATGCGTAACGGTTTTTCTCGAGGGGTATTTTCTAATGAATCTGGTATGGGTAGTTCTCCTATTGCGGCAGCTGCTGCTAAAACTAAACACCCAGTTGAACAAGCCTTAGTATCTATGACTCAAACATTTATAGATACAATCGTTGTTTGTACCTTTACTGGCTTAATTATTTTATGTTCAGGTTTATGGACAACTGGTGTTAATGGTGCAGAACTAACTGGTCAAGCATTTAGTGCTGGCTTACAAGGTGTTCAGATTGGTAGCTACGAACTTGGTGGAACAATTGTTGCTATTTGCTTACTATTTTTTGCATTTTCAACAATTATTGGTTGGAGCTACTACGGTAATAAAGGAATAACATTTGTTTTTGGTCAAAAAGCTATCCCTATTTATAGAGCTGTATTTATTGGTTCAATTTTACTAGGTGCATTAATAAAACTTGAACTAGCATGGAGCATTGCAGAAGTATGTATAGGTTTAATGGTTATTCCTAACCTTTTTGCCCTTATTTTATTATCACCTAAAATAAGAGAGTTATCTGTTGATTATTTTAGAAACGAAGAAGATGGTAAAGGTTATTTGGTTAAGCCTTTTTATAAGGAATAGGTGACTTCGTGAGACTTAATTCAGTATTTTTTTAGTTGGAGATCACGGGTATTACTAAGTTTTATACCCATTTTATTCTAAAATGGACAAAACTTGATCCCGAGATGACAGTTGTAGCATTTAAAAAAATCTCAGTACAACTGGGATTTTTTTAAATGCGTTTGCCATGGGTGTCATACCAGAAGCTATATTTTGTCAAAATCTATGATTTTGTTACAAAATAAGCTATCAGGTATCTCAAAGCTAAAAAATTAAATACCTGTAACCAACTGCCAACTTTTAGTTACTTTATGTTTATTTATAAAACCTGCTGGAACTTCTAAAACTTTATTAGATAAATCATCTGGCCCTTGTGGAGATAAATCATGTGCTTGCACATTTTCTACCAATCCAACAATATTTTTATTATTAAAAAATATCATATCTAGTGGAATATATGTATTTTTCATCCAAAATTTATGTTTTTTTGCTACAGGAAAAACAAAAAGCATACCTTTATTCATATCTAAAGATTTTCTGAACATTAATCCTATTTCACGCTGTTTATAGGTATTTGCTATTTCAACTGTAAGTTCAATATTTTCTTTACCATTTGTTAATGAAATTTTCTTAGTTGGTAGCCCTGTATTTTCCTGTGCATCAGAACAGCCACTAATTACTAAAGCAAAAAATAGTACTAATTTAGCTATCATTTATTTCTTTTCTTTCCTGTTATTATACCAAATATATCTTTAAGTAACCCTGGTGTTACAACAGATAGTGGATTAACACTAATATCTGCATCATCATAATTACCTTTTATTTTAAAATCTGCCACTATTAAACCATCTTGAGAACCTGTAACAATTGGCCCTACAATTGGAATTTTACTAACTAAATTATTTAATTTACTTACTGGAATTAAACTACCGTTAATATCTAGCTTATTACTAGTACTTGCTGTATTTATTTTGCCATAAAAACGCATACCAATAGAAGGACCTTCAAGCTTAGCTTTATTTATAGTTAAAGTGTCACCAACAATAGTGAACGGGAAAAATATATCATCAAAAATAATTCCATTACCAGATTTAAGTAATTGTTCCAATGATAATAACGAAAGAAGCTTAGCAAGAAGCGGGAAATCAGTAATACTAGTATTAGTTATTTTAAGGTTACCAGATGATTTATCATTATTATTTAAATACCAATCTAATATCAAATAACCATCATGCATATTTTTATATAAGCCAAAAACTTTTAATGCTTCCCCTGCATTACCAGTTACAACCTTAAGATGCCTTTTATTTTCACCATTTTTAGATAAATTAGCATTAACATTTGATCCGCTTGGTGTTACTCCTTTTAAAATAAATTTTTGCCATATATTATTTATTCTTTCACCAGAAGTATCTACATTTGTAATAAAGCCACCTTTTAAATTAACTCTATCAAACTTTGCATCAAAAGATATATTACTTTTATTTTTTTGTTCTTTTTCTTTATTTTTACTTTTAATGTTTAGTATATCAAAGCCAGATATATCTAGGTTGGTTCCGCTAAATTTAATTTTATCCCCCTCCATTTCAGCGGTAATATTAGTATTACCCAACTTAAACGGAGATAAAATAAGAGATGTTTTACCTTTTTTATTGGTATATAAACTTCCTGCTATTTCTATATTTTTGCCTGTAACTGTCATGTTATCTATACTAAATAAATCTCCGTTTACATCTACCCTACCCCTTGCTTGTAAGTTAGTTTCAGTATTTTCTAGCTTTTCCCAATTCATTAACGGAATGACTAGTGATGTATTTTTAAAATCGGCAGATAAATCATAATCATAAATATTTTTCTCTATCTTTTTTAAACTAAGCTTAAATGGAGAACTACCTATACTTTCAAACGGAATAAATTCATGAATTAAAGTGTTTAATTTTTTATCTTGGATTATTCCTTCAAGGCTAATTTTTGTTTCTAACCCTGCTTTATTTAAATTCTCATGCCACTTCATTTTAACAGGTACGTCAGCTAAGTAACCA
>JALTLI010000032.1 GCA_027005635.1 Alphaproteobacteria bacterium | reverse complement strand
CTATATAGGATTTCAACCAAATGTTATCTATGCTAAATATTAAATCAACTAACCACATATTTAAGTACAATCTTTATTTATAGTACTTATAGGTTTACGCCATTCCTTTTAAAATAGCAATGCGTTTATCAATTGGTGGGTGGGTTGCAAAAATACTAAAAAAGCCATTTTGCATAAAAGCGAATGCTGGTGGGTTTTCAATGAACATTTGTTTTACTTCTCCGCTAGATTCTTTTATTTCAGCATGACCAGATATTTTTTCTAGTGCTGATGCCATAGCTGTAGGGTTTTTAGTAAGTTCTACTGCGCCTGCATCAGCCAAGTATTCTCTTTTTCTGGATAGGGCAAATTTAACTAGTAACGCAAAAATATAACCAACAGCTACTACAATAAATGCGACTATTATCATTTTTCCGCTATCTTTACTGCGTCTTCTGCCGTACATCATATTACGAATTAATAACTGACCTGCAAAACTAATAATTCCTACAAATATAATAGAAACTATAAGTAAACGAACATCTTTATTTATAATATGAGTGAGTTCATGAGCAATTACCCCTTCAAGTTCCTCATCATTAAGTTTTTGTATGATACCTTTGGTTAAAGTTACACTATAGCTGTTTTCGTTTATTCCGCTAGCGTAGGCGTTTAGCGCATCTGTTTCTATAATAAATAGTTTAGGGGTTTTCATTCCTCTGGATATACATAAATTTTCTAGCATATTATAAATTTTAGGCGCATCGCTTTTATTTAATGGCTCTGCTCCAGTTGCGCTATTTATCATGCTTTGATTGAAAAAATAGGCGATAGCAAACCAAATAGCTACGCCACCAAGTACCATTAAACCGTAATTAGCTACAAACATATTGGCTGTTTGCATACTTATGGCATAATTAACTTCATTATATTGTTCACTTGTTTCCATTGCCATAAAAACAAAACCACCCAACCAAAGCATAAAAATAAATAATGCTGGGAACATAGTTAATAAAAACATAGAAGTTATGTTATTATTCCAGATGTGGCTTTTTAAGCCAATGCTTGCATATTGAGTCATTTAATTAAAATTCAACTTTAATAGGTTTTGCAACTGCCTCTGCTTCGCTTTCTGGAAGTTCAAAGAAATCTTCATGTTTAAAGCCAAACATTTTAGCTACAAGTACAGATGGAAATTGTTCACATGATGTATTGTATTCACTTGTTGCATTATTGAAAAAGCGTCTAGCGGCAGCAATTTTATTTTCAATATCGCTAAGTTCTGCTTGCAGTTTTGTAAAACTTGCATCTGCTTTTAAATCTGGGTAATTTTCTGCTACAGCAAAAAGTTGCATCATTGCGCCACCAAGTACACCTTCTGCTTGCGCCCTATCTGCACCAGAACCATTAATTTTCATTGCACCAGAACGAGCTTCGGTTACTTTTTCCATTAAATCTTTTTCGTGCTTTGCATAACCTTTTACAGTATTTACTAATTGAGGAACTAAATCGTAGCGTTGTTTAAGTTGTACATCAATATCACTAAATGCATTTTTACGAGTTTGGCGCAAAGCAACTAGGCGGTTATATAAAATTACTAAAAATATAATTGCTACGCCAATTACAACTAATACAATATTATTTGCTAAAAATTCCATGGGTTTTTCCTATAATTATTTATTTATAATTTGATTATCCTATATTATAGTGATTAAACTTAATATTTGCAATGTTGCGCCTAGCAATTTTTGAGGGTAAAATATAATCGGTTTTATGTAGCGGTAGGTTTACTACACTACTAAAACTTAGTATATTTTAAACAAAAAATTGCT
>JALTLI010000031.1 GCA_027005635.1 Alphaproteobacteria bacterium | reverse complement strand
CTCTAAGGTCTTTCCCAGCCTTAAAGAATGGTGTGCGTTTTGCAGCAACTTCAACAGCTTCACCAGTACGAGGATTACGGCTAGTACGTGCCATACGTTCTCTTACTGAAAAAGCACCAAAACCACGAAGTTCAACACGTTCACCTTCGTTTAATGCATCTGTAATTTCTTCTAGAATTGTATTTACAACACTTTCTAAATCTGCATGTTGTAGGTTTGGGTTGCTATCTGCTAGCTTGTTAATAAGTTCTGATTTTGTCATATTTTTTAATCCTTTAATAAATAGTTAATTATTATATACCGCAAAAATTTATTTAAATCTATAAGATATTTAACTATTTGTATTTTTTATTATAAATTAATATTGTAGTTATTAATAAAATATTAACCGCAACAGGAACCATAGTCATAATCATTTCTGCAAAGTAGTTATTTACAAACATATAAATATAAACCAAACAACTAATACTAATAGATATGGTTATTAAATAATCTATCATTCTACTTTTATTTTTAAGTATTCCTGTAGCTGATAAAATATAAACAGGAGCTAAAATGTATAATAAGCTCATAGCATTAAATGCAAAAAGAATTACATCTGAAATTGTAACTGCAAGTACTGACATAAAAGCTAAAATAAACACCATGACAATTCTAGATAATTTAATATAGCTATCTCTAGTACTTGTTACCCTTTCTGGTAAATAGTTTTTTGCAATAGTTGCTGAAGTTAAATAACAAAAAGTATCTAAAGTAGACATACAAACAGCCATAACTACAACAGCAATATAAGCTTGAAGCCAAGGAAAAATAAAATCACCTGTAAATATTTGAAAAAATACTGTACTTGTATCAACATTTTCACCTAAAAATGGTTTAGATGCCATACCTAAAAATATTAAACTAAAAGTCATAATAAGTAAAAATATTGCTGAAATAGGAAATGCCCTGCGAATAACTTTAGCATTTCTTGCAGAAAAAACCCTTTGCCAAGTATCTGCAGAACTTAATACAAAAAATAACCCAATTAGAGTTAATGCAATTTCATTAATAGTTCCAAGTGAATGAATACTTTCAAAGTTTAAAACTTGTGCAGAACTAGGAGTAAAAAAGAATGGTACAAATATTAGTGATAAAATTATGAAAAATTGGACTGCATCAGTTTTAATCACACAAGAATAACCACCTAAAAATAAATAAAAACATACTACTAATGCTACAGATACAATACCAATCCAACTTTCCACACCCAAAATAGTAGAAAATATATTACCAGATACATAAAGCTGAATAGCAATAACCATTAATGAAAATATAATAATAATTAATGCTGTAGAACGTTCTGTTACCACACCAACTTTATTACGAATAATTTCACCTATGGTTATATATTCATTTTTTTCAGCCATATCTCTTATTCTTGGACCAATCCAAGCATAGAAAAACAACCCAACAATAGCACCTAAGAAAAACCATAACCCACCATAGCCAGCAGTAAGACCAAAACCAAACCAAAATATAACACCCGTACCATCTCTGAAACTAGCTGCTAAAGAACCAATAGTAGGAATATAGCCAACATCACGACTACCAATAACAAATCCTGTATAACTTTGGTTACGACTAGCATACAAACCAATACATATCATTACTATAAAATAAACAACTATGCAGCCTAAAATAAGTGTTTGTGTATAATCCATTTTTTAACCTTTCAATAATTATTAATAAGTGCAGAAATTATTTCTGCTGAAAAAATATGAGCTTCTCCTAATATTTGTTCTATTAACGGTTTTTTTTCCTCTAGTTTTTTGTGTAC
>JALTLI010000030.1 GCA_027005635.1 Alphaproteobacteria bacterium | reverse complement strand
TCATATACTACATTTAATAATAAAGAAATGAGTTACAAGGGAACAAACTTATGTCACTAAATATCACAATGGTAGAAGATAAACCGCATCAACCTAAAATTACAGTTATTGGTATTGGTGGCGGTGGTGGAAACGCTGTAGATAACATGGTTGAAGCTGGTTTACGTGGAGTGAACTTTATTGCTGCTAACACAGATATTCAGGCTCTTGAACTTAACTCAGCAGAACAACAAATACGTCTAGGAACTAAAATTACCGAAGGTTTAGGTGCAGGTGCAAGCCCAGAAGTTGGCGCAGCGGCAGCAGAAGAATCTTACGATGAAGTTATTGATGCTATTGGTGGTTCTCATATGGTATTCATTACTGCTGGTATGGGTGGTGGTACTGGTACTGGTGCTGCACCTGTTATTGCAAGAGCAGCAAAAGAAGCTGGTATTTTAACCGTTGCTGTTGTTACTAAGCCTTTTACTTTTGAAGGTTCTCGTAGAATGCGCTTAGCTGAAGCTGGTATCGAAGAACTGCAAAAATATGTTGATACAGTTATTATTATCCCTAATCAAAACTTATTCCGTATTGCAACTGAACGCACAAGCCTGCAAGAAGCATTTAAAATGGCTGATGAAGTACTTTATAAAGGTGTAAGAGGAGTAACTGATTTAATGCTTGTTCCTGGTTTTATTAACCTAGATTTTAACGATATTAAAACAGTTATGAGTGAAATGGGTCAAGCAATGATGGGTACAGGTCAAGCTGAAGGTGAACGCAGAGCTATTATGGCTGCTGAGATGGCTATTTCTAGCCCACTATTAGATGGTATTTCTATGGCTGGTGCTAAAGGTGTACTTATTAATATTACTGGTGGAGACGATTTAACACTTTACGAGATTGATGAAGCTGCTAACCGTATCCGTGAAGAAGTTGACCCTGAAGCTAATATTATATTTGGTACAGCTTTTGATCCGGAACTACAAGATGGTATTAGAGTAAGCGTTGTTGCTACTGGTCTTGCTGGAAGTGGTAATACTGTACGTCGCCCATTAGGTGAAACAGATATGCGCCCAATGGTAAATGTTCCTAGCCGTGAAGAAGTTACTGGTACTCCTTATGTATCACCTAATTCTACACAATCTGTTATTGAAGAACCTGCGGTTGAAACACCAAGTGTTAATGTTGAAACATTTCCAAGTTCTACAACAACTAAGCCTAAGGAAACTACTATTACAGCTGAAGTTGATAATGAATTAGAAATTCCTGCATTTTTACGTCGTCAGGCTAATTAATATTTATAGCTATTTATTGGTGAAATAAAAAAAGGCTCCTATTGGAGCCTTTTTTTTACCGTTAGTTTGTTTTATTTACTGAAGTAGATAGCCATTTATTAAAAGTATCATTTTTAGGGTACTTTTTGTATTTTGCAAGGTATTCTAAAAATAATCTTATTTTAGCATTATTTTTATCTAGCCAAGCTGGGGCAATATCCAGGCATAGTTTTTTGTATTTAATTAATACTTTTTTCTCCTCTTTTATGGTTTCTAGCTCTATTGCTAGTTCTATCAGCTCTTTGTTATTTGAGGTAAGTTGTTGTTCATAGTTATTTATTAGCTCATCATAATCTTCCTTGCTTGTTGGATTTAATAATTTATTTTGTTTAAATTCCTCCATTATATATAAATATTTATTATTAAATTCTATAATAATAGTAAGAAAACCAAATACTAAAACCATAAGCATGGATGCTATAATAGTTGATTGTTCAAATGTTAAGTATGTTTTAGTTGAAAAACTTATCACTGCAATTATTGAAAATATACAATATATTAT
>JALTLI010000029.1 GCA_027005635.1 Alphaproteobacteria bacterium | reverse complement strand
GCTTTCTACACCGTAGTTGAAAAAATCTTCTTGGGCAGTAACAATTGCATTAGATACTTTAAAAATTGTTTTTGCTCTTTGTTCTAGGCTTTTTACTAGCCATTGTGCGCGGTTCATACGCTCATTAACATATTCTTTATCATCACTTCCAGATTTAAAACTACCACTAAAACTATTAAGGAGCAATTTGGGCATAGCATCTACATTAAGCTCTGCTCTCCATTTTTTACCTGTATTTTTTACAATTACATCAGGGATAATATTATTAGTTGTAGAACCGCCATATTTTAACCCTGGTTTGGGGGTAAGACTTGTTATTTCTTGGCAAATTTCTTCCACTTCATCAATAGGAGATTTTGCTATTTTAGCTAGTTTTTTATAATCTTTTAAAGCAAGAAGCTCAAGGTTTTTTAATATAACATCTTCTGCATAACTAAGATTATTATTATGATTTGCAAGCATTTGTAAGCGCAAACATTCGCTTAATGATGAGGCACCAACCCCTGCTGGCTCAAAAGTTTTTATTAAAGTTAAAACTTCTTCAAGTTTTTCTTCTTTTATGTTTAAAAGTTTGGCTGTTTCACTTGTATTTAGTTTTAAGTAGCCAGCATCATCAATAGCATCTATTAAAAATGATCCGATAAATTTTGTTACGGTATCATTAGTGCTCATACCTAGTTGATCAATTAATAAATCTTTAAGATTTTTTTCTTCTGTGGCTAATTTTTCCCATGTGTCGCCGTCGTCTCCTCCAGCTGGGGCGGCAGTATTTGATGTGCCTCTACCGCTATCGTACATGTTATCCCAGCCAGTATCTAGTGCCATGTTGTTATCATCTGGCATTGTTTCATTGGCTAGGCCATCTACGCTATCTGTTTGTACTTTTTCTTGATTTTCTTTGGTGTTTTCATTTTCAGTTGTGCCATCATCTGGTGCTAAAAATGGGTTTTCCATAAGTTCATTATCCACAAAAGTTTGTAGATCTATGGTTTGCATTTGCAACAATTTAATGGCCATTTGTAACTGTGGTGTCATCACCAGTTTTTGATCCATTTTAATGTTTAATTGTTGTTTCATGTTTATTATTTTTCACCTTATTATTTGTATATTAGTAATTTAACTTAACCGTAAAGTTGTTAAGTTAATTTACTATATATTATTATACGCCGGAATTATTTATTTCCTACATTCTTTTGTAACTTTAAACAAAGAAAAATGCCTATTTTAATGACATTAAATTGTTTATAAGTAGGAGTCATTGATATAACTAGATAAATTTATTTTTAGTTAGTTTTTTTGAAATACTGACAGATTAAAAATATGCAATGTATTATAATATAGCGATTTTACTTACTTAAACTAAAATCATCACCTAAATAAACTTTACGAACTTGTTTATTTGCTACAATTTCTTCAGGAGTACCTTCCATAATAATACGTCCTTCATGGATAATATAAGCTCTATCAACTATTGCTAAGGTTTCACGTACGTTATGATCAGTTATTAAAACACCGATACCGCGGTTTTTTAAATCTGCTACTAAATTACGAATATCACCAACAACAATTGGATCAACACCAGCAAATGGCTCATCTAGTAAAATGTATGTTGGTCGGCTTGCTAGGGCTCTGGCAATTTCTACTCTTCTGCGCTCTCCACCTGAAAGGGCAGGGGCAGGAGAACCTTTTATACGCATTAAACCAAAATCATTTAACAAGGTGGTTAAACGTTCCTGAATTGCTGTTTTATCTTCTTCTACAACTTCTAATATGGCTCTAATGTTTTCTTCCACTGTTAGCCCACGAAAAATTGATGATTCTTGTGGTAAATAGCCAAGTCCTGCTCTAGCTCTTCTGTATACTGGCCAATGAGTTACATCTTTTCCTTCAATAGAAACACTACCAGTTGAAGCTTCAATTAAGCCCGTAATAGTATGAAAAGATGTTGTTTTACCAGCACCATTAGGCCCAAGTAAGGCAACAACTTCACCACGGTGAATAGATATTGATATATCTTTAAGCAATACTTTATTACCAACAGTTTTACATAAGTTTGTTGCTTGTAAACCTGAAGAAGATGTTTTTAATGCTCTAATGTTTGTTGTGGTCACTTTTTACTTACTGCCTTTATTTGGAATTAGCTGGGCTTTTATTCTGCCTGTACTAGATGAAACTTTCGCTTTACCAGTTTTTATATTATAAACTAATTTATCACCTTTTAATACATTCTTATCTTTTATAAACACTACTTTTCCTGTTAAAATAACTTCGTTACTAGTAGGTATATAGGTAGCTTTATCACCCTTTGCTACATTTTTTTTATGTTTTATCATTACTTTATTTTCGGCAATTACTTTATTTATATCTGATGTGTTGTTTTTGTTACCTTTTTTAGGGTTGAAAAATATCTCAAGTTTTTGAGAAAATATTGTTAATTCACCTTTTTTTGCTTCAACATCATCTAAAAATATAGCATAGCCATCTTGTTGATAATATTCTAATGTTTTAGATTGGATATCTATTTGATTGACTGTAGGTATGTTTTTACTGCTAGCACTAAATGGAAGTAAAATTGTAATTAGTAGTAATAATATTTTCATTATTTTGTACCTCTTAACTTGAATGTTCCTTTAACGCCATCAGAAAAAACTACTTTTTCACCATTTCCTTGAATAGCAAAATTACCAGCATTTAAATTACCCTGTTTGGTTTTTACAGTTACAGACTTTTTACCTTCAACTAAACCGCTTTTTAAATGAGCTATTATTTCATTTGTATCAATTATAAGCCCTAATCCTTGAATATTAATACCATCTTGCAGAGTTAGTTGTTCCTTTTCATGGCTAAAAAAACCTTGAGTTGCGGTGAATGATAAATCTTCATTTTTTGCAGTAGTTATTGTGGCTTTAACTGTATTGAGTTCTACATTTTCATTGCCCAATATACCAGATTGAATAGCATTTTTTGCCGTTATTAACCATTTACGGTTTTTATTATCTTCTCCACTAAAACGTGGGTTTTTCATAATTGTAGAAGCTATATCTTTTACATCTGCTTTTTTTAAGTTGGTACTATCTTTAGATGTTGGTATATCTACCCTTTCAAGCTGTTCATTATTTTGGCTGAGCAGAAAGTATGTTAAGGCTATAGCAATAAAAATAAAAGCAAATTTAACAATACGAGCAAGATGCATTTTTTATATTACACCCGCTTGTAAGCAATCAAGAATACGCAGAACACCAACGGGTTTTTTATTTTCCATTACAAATAGTGTAGTTATTTTCTTTTCTTGCATTAAGCTTACAGCGCTTGCAGCAAATAGATTTTGTTGAATTGTTTGCGGGTTGGTTGTCATGATATCTGTAACTTTTGTAGTTAGTAAGGTTTCTGACATATGACGTTTTAAATCACCATCACTAATAATGCCAATTAATTCATTATTAGTATTTAATATGCCTACGCCACCAAGGTTTTTAGATGTCATTTCAATAATTGCATCTGCTACAGTTGCAGTACTTTGTATTAAGGGAATATCATTACCTTTTACCATAATATCAGCTACTTTTAGCAGTTGAGAACCAAGTTTTCCACCAGGGTGATACTTTGAAAAATCTTCCTTAGTAAAACCTTTGCGTAACATCATGGTAACAGCAATAGCATCACCAATTGCAAGGGCACAGGTGGAAGATGAAGTTGGTGCCATATTTAATGGGCAAGCTTCATCTGTTACGCCGTCCCACAAAGTAAATGTTGCAGCTTTGGCTAGGGTTGATTCTAATTTTCCTGTAATGGCAATTAAAGGAACATTAAAACGAGTACAGTAATTTAAAATATCACCAAGTTCCCTAGATTCACCACCATGACCAATAGCAATAACGGCATCATCTTTAGTTATCATGCCTAAATCACCGTGGCTAGCTTCACTTGGGTGAACAAAAAATGCAGGAGTACCTGTACTTGCAAGAGTTGCTGCTATTTTTGCCCCAATATGACCACTTTTACCCATACCAGTAACAATAATTCTGCCTTTAATATTACATAAAGTTTGGATTGTGTTGGTTAAATTATCACCAAGGTTTTCTGCCATGAATAATATTGCTGAGGCTTCTTTTTGAAGTAATTCTATAGCAATTTTTAAATCATCTTGGTTTGTTTGCGGTAATGTTGTTAGGTTCATTTAGTTTTGCCTTTTTAATGATGAGCAAAGATATCTGAATTTTCCCAGCCGATATAATCTAGGTTTGCTCTAACTGGTAGAAAATCAAAACATTGGCTGGCAATATGTAATCTATCTAAACTTTTTAAACGTTCATCAAGGGCATTTTTCATATCATGTAAATAAATAACATCACTAGCAGCATAATGTTTTTGGGCTTCGGTTAAAACTGGAGCTCCCCAGTTGGAACATTGTTGTTCTTTATCCATTTTAACACCAAGTAGCTCTTCACATACGTTTTTTAAACCATGGCGTTCGGTGTATGTTCGGCAAAGTTTAGATGCAATTTTTGTACAATAAACAGGGCTAGGCATTACACCTAAGTATTTTTGGCAAAAAACCATGTCTGTTCTTGCAAAATGGAATATTTTCACTACGCGACTATCTGCAAAAAGTTTTTTAAGATTAGGCGCGTCGTAATTATTGCTAGAAAATTTAACTAGCCATACATTACCGTTACCATCACCCACTTGAACTAGGCAAAGCCTGTCTCTGTGAGGGTTTAAGCCCATCATTTCACAATCAATTGCTGCCATACCATTTTCAAAAGTGATGCCCTCAGGTAAATCACCTTCACATACTACTAAGTTTTTAATTCTATTTTTCATAGATACTTTTATATAACAAATAATTACCCTTGGCAATTGAATACACTGTATTTATGGTGATTTGCTTAAAAATGAGAGCGACCCGTTTTCCTCGTTACCGTTGCTTCATTCCTGACCTGGCGGAGTTAGCGAGGTCTATCGTCCGCTCTCAATTTTTGAGTATAGAATATTTTTAACGTGGTTGGTAGGTTTTTTTATTAGGTAATGGCGAATAAATTATATTTTGATATGGTTGCTGTATATCTTCAAACCATAGTTTGCGTAATTTTAAAGCGTTAGTATCACTTCTAACTAAGTTTATGGCGGCCATACGTTCTTCGCCTTTTACTTTTATAATGGCTACTATTACTCTTTTTCTATTTCCTTCCAGAATTACTCGTTTAATTCTGCGTATTTCAGATACATGAATTGGAGTATATGCTAGATTTGTCCCAGTATACCACCAACCAACACTTTCTGGAGATTGCATTTCTAGACAAATTATATCTTTATAAATTTTTACTTTTTGTGTGTTCATATTAATTTATTTATATATTTATATTGTTTAATTACTACAACATAATATAATATTCTTTTTAGAAAATGGAGAAAAAATTTGAGCCTACATCGTTATTATAAAAATATCATACTTTTAACTGATTTTGATTGTGGTATTGCTAATGCCCAAGTTGAACTTAAATTCAAGAATATTTTTCGTTATGTTACTGGTCAGCTTGAAGAAAGTAAACGTTTACCAAAAAATATTAAGTGGTCTGATTGGGCAAAAAAAGATCGTCCTGAAGAACCACCATACGTTGTAAGTATTCATAATATCCCATTTGGTAATGTGGATTATGCCGCTTATGCCTTATATACTTGCTATCGCTCATTAGGTAAAGGTATGTGGCCAAATATATTTATTCATGTAACTGATCCTGGGGTTGGTTCTGGTAATGATAGATCTTTACTTATTACAGATGAAGATAATATTTTTATTGGCCCTAATAATGGTTCACTTGGTTTAATGATACAGTACTTTAGAGAACGCAAAGTGCCGTACTCTCTATTCCCACTAAACCAACAAACTGTTGAAAAGATGGAAAGAGTTAGAACTGGTAGCCCTTCATATATAATGCCATTAACCTTTCATGGACGAGATTTTATGGCAGTTGTTGCAGGTTTAGTAGCTGGTGGAATGGATCCTAGAGAAGTAGAACTTAAAACAGAAAATCCATTTATTTCTGTTGTTAATTCGTTTGCTGAGCATATTTCTAGGTTACCTGTTAAAATTGGTGAAGAAAAATCATGTTATGTGTTCAAAGATAATACATTTGGTAATTTAAAAAGCAATATTTCTACAGATCCGCTATCTTTTGCTACATTAGTAGATGAAGGAGCTGTTTTTGAATTTAAATTATCTGCTAAAGGTAGACATAAAAAAGTCAAATTCCAAGCTGGGCATGTTTTTGCTGATGTGCAGGCTGGTGAACCTTTATTATATTTAGGTAGTACTTTTTCACCAATTTGGGATGAAAGATTTGTTGAACTAGCTGTTAATATGGCAAGCGCTGCAGAAATACTTGGTTGTGGTAATACTCATGGTGCAGAAGAAATTAGTATTAAGCGTATAAAATAATTTAATTTACTATAACACCCGTGATCTCCAACTAAAAAAATACCGAATTAAATCTTGTGAGATCACGGATAGCAAGCAATCCTAAGCAATTAAAATCGCAGGATAGCTTAGCTTCCGAGATGACACTTCTATAACTTAAGCATTTTTAGCTAAGTATGCACCAGTACTTTCACGGGTGGCATCTATTGCTTCTTCACCCTTTTTCCAGTTTGCTGGGCAAACTTCGCCATGTTCTTCATGGAATGCAAGAGCATCTACCATGCGCAACATTTCAGAAACACTACGTCCTAATGGCAAATCATTAATTACCATATGGCGTACTGTGCCTGTTTTATCCATTAGGTACGATGCACGGTAAGTAACTCCGCCATCTGCTAAAATTCCTAATTCATTTGAAATTTTACGCTCTAAATCTGAAAGCATTGGAAAGTTAACTTCACCAATACCACCATCATTTAATGCTGTACGTCTCCATGCTGCATGAGAAAATTGTGAATCAACAGATGCGGCAACCACTTTACAACCACGAGCCTTGAATTCATCCATGGCTTTATGAAATGCAATTATTTCAGTTGGACATACAAATGTGAAATCTAGTGGGTAGAAAAATACTACTGTGTAGCTATCTTTACCAAAATCTGTTACAGAAAAGTTTTCGTTAATTGTTCCATCTTCCATTACTGCTTGTGTAGTAACATCTGGGAATTTTTGTCCTATCATGAATGTCATTTTTATATTCCTTATTAATTTACTTGGGTATTATGTATATATCATTTTATGTTAATAGTAAAATTAATCTAAAACAATTTTTATTTTTCTTTTACTAAGATAGAAATCCAATGTAACATATTAGATATAACTAATACAATAATTATGTTTTTATTTTCGTATTTATTTGTTAGTTTTATGGTGATTTAATTAAATATATTAATGTAAAGGTAATTTTATAATGACAACTAAACATAGTAAAGTATTAATTCTTGGATCTGGTGCAGCAGGATGTACAGCAGCAATTTATGCATCTAGAGCAGGGCTAGAGCCATTAGTATTACATGGTATGCAACCAGGTGGTCAGCTTACTATTACTACAGAGGTTGATAACTACCCAGGTTTTGCAGAAACAATCCAAGGACCATGGTTGATGGAACAAATGCATGCTCAAATGTTAAATTGCGG
>JALTLI010000028.1 GCA_027005635.1 Alphaproteobacteria bacterium | reverse complement strand
TTGATGCATTTTTAAGCCAAGAACCAGAAGCAAGAGTAGCAGTAGAAACACTAGTAACAAAAAATTTAGTAGTTATTGCCGGAGAAGTTAGGGCAAATTTTACCCCCAATTATGAAAAAATAATAAGGACAGCATTAAAAGATATTGGCTATACACTTAATGATTTTGATGCAGATAGTGTAGAAATTATTAATCGAATACATTCGCAATCTGCAGAAATTGCTCAAGGTGTAGATGAAACATCAGGCAAAGAAGAAGGAGCAGGAGACCAAGGCTTAATGTTTGGTTACGCAACTAATGAAACAAAAACTTTAATGCCAGCACCTATTTATTACTCCCATAAAATAATGGAAGAGCTAGCTAAATTACGCAAAAATGGTGAAATTAGATTACGCCCAGATGCAAAGTGTCAATTAACTGTAGAATATAAAAATGATAAACCTGTTAGAGTAGATACAGTTGTTGTTTCTCATCAACATACCAATGATATAGATACAAAAGGTGTAACAAAAATTGCCATGCAAGTAGTAAAAGATATTTTACCTGATGGTTGGCTAGATGAAAATACCAAAATACATATTAATCCAACTGGATCGTTTATTCATGGTGGTCCTGGGGCAGATACAGGCTTAACAGGACGGAAAATTATTGTAGATACTTACGGTGGAATGGCGCGCCATGGTGGCGGAGCATTTAGTGGCAAGGATCCCACCAAAGTTGATCGCTCTGCTGCGTATGTTGCCCGCTATTTGGCTAAAAATATTGTGGCGGCTAATTTGGCAGATTTTTGTGAAATTCAATTATGTTATGCAATTGGAGTTGCTGAACCTTTAGCAATTTACTTAGATACATTTAATACTAACAAGGTTGCTGAAGATAAAATTGTTAAGGCTATTCGTGCATCTATGTCGTTAACTCCACGTGGAATACGTGAGCACTTAGGTTTAAATAAGCCAATTTATGCTAAAACTTCCGCTTACGGACACTTTGGAAGAGAAGCTATAGGTGATTTATTCCCATGGGAAAAATTAGATTTGGTTGAAGAATTGCTTAAAAATATTAATGAAATTGATGCTAAAGCCTGTTAGTTTAATATTATGACTAATAAAAACACACAGGAAATGGTAAAACGTGGACGCCAAAGAAGCTTTGGGCGGACGTCTAGCCGTATGAGTATTGCTGACCAAGAAAAACTTGATGCTAGACTTGCTGAATTTGCTATTACATATAAAACACCATCTAATGAACAAATAGATTTAACAAAAACTTTTTCAAATAACTCAGAACAATTAAAAACCAACAAGTTGGTTGTTGAACTTGGCATCGGTAATGGTGCATCTTTATATAATAGAGCAAAAAATGAACCTGAAACATCATTTATAGGGGTTGAAGTTTATAAAAATGGCTTGCGCTCTTTGGCTATAGATATGGAAAAACAGCCTTATGAAAATCTTAAAATTAGTAATGATGATGCGCGTAATATTTTAGAAAAACTACCTACAAAATCTGTTGATGAGTTAGTTATTTTGTACCCTGATCCATGGCCTAAAAAGCGTCATAATAAAAAACGTATAGTGCAAAAAGATTTACTGGAACTTGCTTCTCGGGTGGTAAAAGATGATGGAGAGTTATTTGTAGCAACAGATATCCCTGATTATGCATTTTGGATTATCCGTGAAATAATGCAACAAGGTGATTTTTTCCCTACAGCTATAAGCCCGTTAGAATGGACAAAAGCACCAAAATGGTGGTTTTCTACAAAATATGAAAAAAAAGCGTTACAATTAGGCAGAAAGCCATGGTATATGAGTTTCGTTTTAACTGAAAAT
>JALTLI010000027.1 GCA_027005635.1 Alphaproteobacteria bacterium | reverse complement strand
TGGTGGCGCAGATATGCCGGTGGTTGTTTCAATGCTTAATAGTTACTCTGGCTGGGCGGCGGTTGCTACTGGTTTCACTTTGAATAACTATGTTTTAATTATTACTGGCGCATTAATTGGATCTTCTGGTGCGATACTTTCCTATATTATGTGCAAGGCGATGAATCGTTCATTTATTTCAGTTATTTTAGGTGGTTTTGGTGCTGACGATAGCGATGATACAGCACGTCAAGGTGCAGTAGAAAAAGGTATAAAAGAAGCAGCAGCAGAAGATGTTGGCTTTATGATGGAAAATGCAGAACATGTAATAATTGTTCCAGGGTATGGTATGGCTGTTGCTCAGGCTCAACATGCTTTAAAGGAAGTTTTAGAAGTATTAGAAGAAAAAGATATTAAAGTAACTTTTGCTATTCATCCTGTAGCAGGTAGAATGCCTGGGCATATGAATGTTTTACTTGCTGAAGCAGATGTTTCCTATGATTGTGTAGAAGAACTTGAAGAAGTAAATAATAAGTTTGCTAAAGCTGATGTAGTACTTGTTGTTGGTGCAAATGACGTTGTTAATCCAGATGCTAAAGATGACAAAAACAGCCCTCTATACGGCATGCCAGTACTAGAAGTTTGGAAGGCAAAAGCAGTTTATGTTGTTAAGCGTTCCATGAATGTTGGTTATGCAGGGGTTGAAAATAGCCTATTTTTTAAAGATAACACTTACATGGTTTTTGGTGATGCAAAAGAAGTTGCTGAAAATTTATCTAGTGCATTAAAGGAATAGAAAATGTCTGCAGCATTAATAAACCTTTTACAAACAATGGTGGTAACCACCATTATGGTATTTATTACTGTTCTAATTCATTATGAAACTTTACGTTTTGCCTCAGATAAAATAACATCACTATGTTCTTTAAATGGCAGGTTGAAAATATTATTTATGATTACTGCGTGTTTATTTGCTCATACAATGGAAGTTTGGGTGTTTGCATTTTCTTTTTATCTTATGCACGATGTATTTTATCTTGGTAGCTTTGCAGGAGATGCGGTAACAAAAATTTCATTTGTTGAATATATTTATTTTTCTATTGTTAGTTATACAACCCTTGGGCTTGGAGATATGTACCCAGTTGGTGGCTTACGTTTATTAACAGGTGTTGAAGCTTTAATTGGTCTACTTATGATTGCTTGGTCTGCATCTGTAACCTATATTTCCATGGAACGTTTTTGGAAAATAGGTATGAAAACTAAATTTTAAATAGTTTTTTTGCAGTTTCTGCTGGACATTTTTGGACATCACCTAAATATTTTCTCATCCATAGTAATCCTTTTTGGAAATTATCGGCATCTGCAAATAATTTGTCTTGTAGTTGGTTATGTAAATTCAAATACCTTTCTGCAATAATAGAACCAGCATAGGTAACAAGCTTTAATGCAATATCTGGTTGAGAATTTGATAATTCTTTGAAATTTTCATAGGAAAGTTCAAGGTATCTACAATCATCTTGAACTACAACACTGGCGTTTCTTTCTTGGTTAGAAAGTAAGCTCGCTTCACCAAATAAAGTAGGGCCAGTTGTGGTTGCAATTTTTACTGCATGATATGCAGATGCTATAATAATTTTTTGATAAACTTCATAAGTTCCAGAAACTATAAAAAACATATTTCGGTCTCTGGCACCTTGTTCTATAAGTATTGTGCCGGTTGGTGCTTCTTTTGCTACCATAAGGTTTTCAATTATTTCAGCTTCATCTTTGGTTAAATATGGTATAAATCTTTCTAGCATTGGTTGAACCTTCGGTTGTTAATACATCTAAATATTATACATATAAATTTTATTATACATACC
>JALTLI010000026.1 GCA_027005635.1 Alphaproteobacteria bacterium | reverse complement strand
ATATAAATTAAGGAGAATATATAATATGGAACAATTTGCAAGCGGTAATGTTGAAGCATGTGTTGTAGCTAAACAATACCAAAGTGGCTCACAATATACAATGGCTGTAGGAGGAAAACAATTCAAGGCTTTCTATAAAACAGGACAAACCCCACCAGCTATAGGTACTAATGTTAATGTAGTTAAGGGGAAGAACGCAAGAGGTTATGACGAATACACTGTAACTCCTGTTGGCGGAGTTACACAACAAGCACCTGTGCAGCAACAGTCTCAAGCACAGAATAAAGGTGGTTATACACCATATAAAAAAGATGCTAAAACACAATTGAGTATTGAGTACCAAAGTATGTTTGGTAGATGTAGTGATAGTTTGGCTGATATTGTAGCCAACAATATTGCTTTATTAGCAGCAGGAAAGAAAGCTGGAATGACACTGTCTATGATGGAACACCTTACAACTGTTGATGGTTTTATGGCTCAAGTCGCTGAAATGACACGCACACAACTAGATGTTTTAGACGACATTGAAAACTTTAATGGCAATCTTCCTACGTTTATTCCACCAGAAGAAGTAGGAGAATAATAAATGTCAAACCACATCAAACAATTTAAGCAGTTTATATACGATAGTGCTGGTGATAATACTCACCAGATAAATGAAGAGAACTTGCAATATTGTTTGAAAAGCGTAGAGGGGTGTTTAAGGGCTTTTTTCAAGGGAAGAAAGCCTTCCCTCTCCCCTTCTGGAATGTCCGTTGAAAGAAGAAAGATGTGGCATCTATTAAACAAAACAAAGGGTTATAATAAAGACCAGTTTAAACCCACATCAAGAATAAAAATGTTAGTGTCAAGTGTTGCTGAATTTATAATAGTGTTTCTTATGAAAGAAGCAGGGATTAAAATACATAATGAGCAAGACAAATTAAATATGGAATTTCAAGGTGTGAAAATGAAAGGTAGTTGCGATTATGGATTAGATGGTAAGATGCATGACTTTAAGTGCTGTAGCGGTGATAATTATAGAGTTAAATGGAAAAACACCAAAACATTGCTAGAACATGACGAGTTTGGGTACATAATACAACTTCCTACATACCACAAAGGTGCAGAATGGTCTACAGGTGTAGGAGGCTGGGACGTTTATAACCTAGATACAGGAGATATTAAACATATTTCTGCTAAAAAACTAGACTACGAAATGGATATGTCTATAGAGCATTTTGAGGAAAAACTTAAAGATGTAAAAAGAGCTAAAAGTTGGGAAGAGTTTCCTCCTTGCCATCAACCAATAATTACAAAATCTGGTGTTGAACAACTTGATTGGCGTTGTGCTAGATGTCCATTTGTTAAAACATGTTGGGGAAACAAATATGAGCCTACAAAGAAAAATATAAATCAAATATCATATATAAAAAGGAGTGAGGGTGCAGAAAGATAAAATTTGTAATGAATGTATTTTAGACCAAGAATACATTAAAGACCTTGAAAATTGGAATAATATTATGAGGAATTTAATTGAACATATATCAGACACTTGCTTCTTTACAGAAGATATTGACGAAGCCAATGCTAGATTAGATAAACATAGAGAATGGTGTATGAACGCACTAGGTGAATTAGATAGTTAGGAGTAATATGTTTAAATTTATTAAAAAAATACGTGAATATGATAATGTTGTAGAACAATTAAATCAGAAAGACCAAATTATTAGTTTACTTAAAAAGGATTTTAATGCATTAAGGAATGCTAGAGATACTGCCGAAAAAAAGATAGGCGATATGACTAGAGGTGCTTTATCTCCCCAAGATATTAAGGACTTTGTTAGACTAGAAACTCGTCGAGCTGCCTCCGCTGGCGACACAATAATATTTTCTTTAGCAGAGAGATTACGTTTTGATTACAGAAGTATTGATTTACCTCCACAACGAACAGTAAAATGTACCTTAAATTCTGGCAGTGTTGTTAGTACTTTACCTAAAGAACTCTCCCTTGAAACGTCAATAGAGATAGCTAATAACATAGCAGATGAAATGAGAAAATATGTATATTCTCAAGTAATTGAAAGCTTAGGTTGGAGATAGTGCGATAAATACGTGTATATAGCTTTAGATAAACTATATAGTTAGGAGTGATATGTTAAAGTATAAAAAGATGACAAATGAAGAGCTTAAAGAAGTGTTTCCTGATTTAAAAGAACTTACACCTTTAGATATTTTAAAAGAAGAAAACAATTTATTAAAGAAAGAAATTAAAATGCTTAAATTACAAATAGATATATATAGAAAGAAAAATAATGGTTAAACGTAAATTAGTTGAAAGACCTTATGCTAATGGAAAGATGACTAAAGCAGCCTTTTTTGGAATGATTAGGTCTGCTCTTAGAAGAGTTAAATGGACACCTAAATATGAAGCCCTAGCTGACGCTAAAAGAAAACTAAAATTGAAGAAAGGAAACCAAAGGTTTGAATATAAATGTAATATATGTAAGAAGTGGTTTAAAGGTAGTGAAGTGCAGGTAGACCACATCATACCTTGCGGGAGTTTAAAAGACTGGGAAGATTTAGTAGGATTTGCTAAAAAACTTTATTGTGATGCAGAGTTATTACAAGTTGTTTGTAAGCCATGCCATCAGAAAATTACAAATGAAGAGAGAATAAAGAACAAACAAAACAATAAGAAGTAAAATAGATTGGTTACAAAATTGTAAATATATTAAAAATATGGTATAATAGGTAAAACCATCTTTACCTTTTTACCTCAAATATCAGGAGAATATTATGAGAAAACCTAAAATACTACATTATGATGTAGAAACTAGTTTAATGAGTGTCTATACTTTTGGCTTATTTAAACAAGACATTGCTATAGACAACATTATAGACGATTGGTTTATGATTTGTGCTGCATGGCAATGGGATAATGAACGCACTATACACAGTGTTTCTGTGTTAGATGATACTAAACGTTTTAGAAATAACCATAAAGATGACTACCACGTCATATCTAAACTTTACGAAGCCTTAAAGGAGGCTGATATTATTGTTGGGCATAACGCTGATGCTTTTGACTTAAAGAAATTCAATGCAAGAGCTATATTACATGGGTTTGCCCCACTACCACCTAAGCGTAGCGTTGACACTCTTAAAGTGGCTAGACGTAACTTCAAATTTACCTCTAATAAGCTAGACTATATAACCAGATATTTAGGAATAGGAAGTAAGATGTCTAATCCATCTGGTTTATGGCGTAGAGCTACAGAAGGAAACGTTAAAGCTATCAAGCACATGGTGAAGTATAATAAAGTTGATGTTAAAGAGCTTAAAAACATTTACAGAAAACTACTTCCGTTTATTAATAACCACCCTAACTTAGGACTTTATTCAGATGAAGAACGTCCTACATGCCCTAAATGTGGTGGTGTTCATTTAATTAAACAAGGAACTAAAACAACAGCTACACGTGTATATCAACAATATAGCTGTAAGAGTTGTGGAGGTTGGTGTAGTAGTGTTTCTTCTACAGAGAAACGTGTTTATGTTAAATAAAAACTTGACAACTATTAACGATTGTGCTATGCTCCTATATTATGTAAATAAATATAGGAGTTTTTTTTTATGAATAAAGAAAATAAGTCTAAATTCCGTGTTGAATACACAAATGAATTTGGGGATACAAGTGTTGTTGATTTAAATTATATTACAACACTACAGGATATTATAGACTACTTTCCTCAAATACTAAGAGGACTTGGATTTCAAATAACAGATGAGGAGTGGTATGGAAAAGAAAAATAAAGAATATTCTTTAGTAAAAACATTTATTGAAGAAGGACGCACGTCTAATGTGGCAACTGGAAGAGGTACTACAGGTAGTGTATTACGTGTAATAAGAGATGTTACGCCAGAAGACATTATTGAGGGTGACCAAGTGTACGTATCTGGGGTTAATTGGATAAAAACATCTCCTGTAAAAAGAATAGAAAAGAATAATAATGGAGGTTACACAATGTGGACACAAACATCTGTGTATAGTTTAAATGAGGAGGATATTAATGACAATAATTAGTTTAGCAGGATGGCAAAAGAGCGGAAAAACACGCGTAGCAGATTTATTAGTAAAAGAAAAAGGGTTTGTTAGAGCTAAATTCGCATCTCCCCTTAAAAGAATTATAGAAAGGACATGTGAATTAAAAGCTGGGGAAATAGAGAATTTAAAATCAAGCAAAATAGATGAGTTTATTTCTAGGGAAAAACTTGCTATTGAGATATTAATTGAATTAGGATTGACGCGCTGGTCTGCGGTTAAGCGTGTATCAGAGCCAAGCGTATTTAATTCTAAAATTCCTGCGTTAGGCATTACACCTAAACAAATGCTAAATGATTTAGAGATGGTTACAGATGCTAATAGCTTCAATATGACATATAGAGAGTTGTTACAGAAACTTGGTACTGAAATTATGCGTAATAAATGGGATAAAGAAATACATGTAAACTTACAAGAAGAATGGCTTAATAAAAATAAGAATAAACATCTTGTGTATGATGATGTCAGATTTCCAAATGAAATAGCATTATTAAAGAAATATGATGCTAAGGTTTATTGGCTACACAGACCTGCATTAGTTATGGATGATTTTCATGAAAGTGAATGTTCTTTAGGTGAAGACGATTGTGACGAAATAATAATATCTCGTGAGGGTACGTTATTAGATAATGTAATAAGAGATAAGTTTTAATCCAATAATAAAGACCCCATATTGGGGTCTTATTTTAGCGCTAGGAGAGGAACGCTAAACTTTTCATGTATATTCAAAACTATTATTATGTTGCTATTATTAATGCTTGGTTATCATCAACTTTCTGTTCTGTATCTTTAACTAATACACCCATACTACCTGTAAGAGTAACATCTGTAGCTAGTTTATTCCAAACATCATCTGCACTTGTGAAGTTACTTGCTATTAATTGAGCAGGCTGTCCACCACTCCAGTATCCAAAATCACCACTATTAACAGCAATAGTTGGAGGTGCTACAATACCATCAATCCAAGCTTTACCACTTGTTGCACCTTGAAACTCTGCTGTTAGTGTTAAAATACCATCTGTACCTGTAGTTTGAGTACCACTTACTGTAAATTGTTCCCATGTATCGTTTACATCTGTCATAGTGTAACTACTAGGGGTAATACCTAATCCACTTAATGTTACTTTTGGTCTATTACTTGAGCCATATGCTGTGTCTTTTCTTAGAAAACCAGAAACTACAACTGGCTCTCCACTAGGCGCAAATATCTGCCATTCGTTCTTAAATGAGCTACTGCTACTAGTAGGCTCAACTCTTAATGATGCAACACCTGTTTTATATGTTACGTTATCCCTATATAATATACCGGTTTTAGCATATATCTCTTGTGCAGATGGGTCTACATTCTTATTAGATATTCTTAATATGAAATCGTTATGCGCTAGGTTTAAATTTATTATTATTGCTGTTACATAATTAAAGTAACAATCATAAAATACAGGTTTTGTTAAAGCATTACTAGTTATATTAAAGGCGTAGTTAACACTACCGTCATATAACCCATTTTTATAACCTACTGTGCAATTATTAAACACAAAACCAACACCCCAAGCAAATTGTAAACAATAGTTTGAACTAGACCATATACAATTATTAAATATAAAACCTTGTCCTGAAGAGTGGTTTAAGGATATATAACAACCTGCAAACCAACAGTCATTAAACACAATACCAACTCCACCGTGTGAATATGCTGATGTTACGCCATAAGTAACTTTGTAAATAACAAGCCTATTAAAAGTACATACACTACCTTGTCTTATATAAATACCATTACCTTGAGTACCGTAAATAGCCATATCATCTAGCGTTAAGTTAAAGCTACAGTTATATAAATCAATATTATAATATTCTGCATTATACAAAGTACAATTACCAACACTAATATATGGATTAACTACTTTTTCTCCTGCTCCATCAAAACCTAGACCACCGAATTTAGTTCTATAAGCGTTATCCCCACAATAACGTATTTCTGTATGCTGTATTTCCCTAGAGCCAACTATAGAGGTACTATCATTCTTTAACCATTGATAAGTTGCATATGTAGAATTAAAAGCCTCTATTTTAACAGTACGAGTAAAATTACCAACTCTACCATTTATCTCATGGGTGTTAACAGCATTTGTTGTAGTTGTGATTGTATTTCCTACTATTGTAGAAATAACTAACTCTTCTGTTTGTGTACCTGTGTTACCTGCTGATGTAGTAGCTAACACTAATACATCTCCTACCTGCCAACCTGTAGCATCATTTACATCAAACGATGCTGTACCTGCTGTTGCTTGTGTGGTTAAATAAGTGTTTGTGGTTTTACTTGCACCATAAGTATAATAATAACCTTGAACATCTAGCGTTAAGCCCCATTTTCCATCTACTAAAGTAGCACTATCGTTTAACCTTATTTTTGCTGTAACACCATTTGGTATATTATCACCTGATTTTCCATAATCTAGAGTTCCGTTAGCGTTAATAACCAACTCACCTCTAGATGATAGCTCTGAATTAGCTGTTCTGCTTGCTTTTAAAGTACCATTTACTTGTATTGCTGTTGCTGTATCATCACCTACGTTATATGTCCCATCTACTTCAACAACATCACCACTAGCTATAACTACACTATCACCTAAAACAGGTAGTACGCCACCACTCCAAGTGGTAGTTGCACTCCATAATCCACCGCCAGTACCATTACTTGTAATAACTGCCATTAAACTGTCCCATTTATAATTGCTTGTAGTCTAATCATTTCTTGCTGTGCATTGTACACATCTATCACTTTTTGTTTCTCAAGTTCATAAGCACTAACAACTGTATTATAAGCAGTTTCTGCTGCAGTGTAATCTTTTAGTGTTCTCTTTATATCTGCTGAATATTTATCTTCAACTGCCTGTAATTGTTCTGCTAGAGTCATACTACTGTCCAATCTGTTATTGTTCCACTTGTTCTATTAAATGTCCATGTTCTAGTGCCGTCATTAATTGTAGCAATAGTGTTGTCAGAATTCCTAGCAACTGTTAATGTACGACCACCTGTTAATGCTACACTAGATATTAAACCACCTGCTCTTGTTATTGTCCCGCCATTAGTTTGTATCACACTAGGTGTTATTAAATCACCTGTCATAGTGTCGCCTGCAACTTGCACATATTGTGCGTGTGGGTCTGTTAGTGCTACGTGGTCGCTTATAGCTGCACTCGCTGTACCTGCTGGGTCTGCTCCTACTTGGCTTGCTGTTACGCTGTGTGGATTAGATGTATTGGCTAAGTGGCTATCAATAGCTATATGAGAGTTAACGCCAACATCTTGAATATTTAAATGACTTATACTAGCTTCTGTAAAATGCTTTGTTGTGTCTGCTATATGACCATCTATTTGTGTATGCGTATAAACCCCAACATCTGCAATGTTGAGGTGACTAATACTTGACTCTAAATACTCTTTTAGATTAGCACCCATAGTTATTGTGCCGGCAGTTCTGAAAATAGTTTTATCTGTTACAACTTCTAAACTAGACATATCACCATCTACTCATTAATATAGCCATTGTAGTTCCTTTAAATTACTATCGTTTAGTTAAAGACCCGCCAAAATAAAGA
>JALTLI010000025.1 GCA_027005635.1 Alphaproteobacteria bacterium | reverse complement strand
AAGTTTTCAACTTCATGCTCTATAATTAAATTTGCTTTTTCAACTTGTGATTTACGACATTTTTCTCCATTTTTTGCTAATTCACCAAGTTTATCAATATCGTATATAAAACAGTTTTTTATTTTATCAATATTGGGGTGGATATCTCTGGGAATTGCTAAATCTATAAAAAATGTTGGGCTTTGTTTATTAGTATTTATAAGTTCTGGAACTATAATAGGTGATTTACTTGCTGTTGATGAAATTATAATATCTGCATTTTTAATGGCAGTTTTTAAATCCATCAAATCATGGGTTTTTGCCCCAAGTGATGAGGCTAAATCTACGGCTTTTAAGCGATTTCTGTTGATTATAGTTAGGTTTTTTACTCCAGCAGTTTTTAAATGTTTTGCGCAAGCTATGCCCATATTACCTGCACCAATAAGGATAACTGAACTGTTTTTAATATCACCAATAATATTTTGCGCAGTTTTTACCGCAATAGATGCCACACTAACAGGATGTTTAGCTATAGAAGTAGTAGAACGAACCTGCTTACCAACATGCAAAGCGCTAGAACAAAATTTATTTAAAGTAGTGCTAATTGTACCCTGTTTTTTTGCGTTGGCATAGGCTTGTTTCATTTGACCTAAAATTTGCGGTTCACCCAAAACCATAGATTCCAGTGATGAAGCAACTTTAAAACCATGACGCAACATATTTTCACCAGTTTTGAAATAAAGTAAATCATCTAGCTTAGAGTTTTTTATCCCTGATTTATCACTTATTATTGAAATAATATCATTTTTAGTATTTGGGTTATGTTCCTTGCTAGAGCCATATATTTCGTAGCGATTACAGGTAGAAAGTAACATGGATTCATTTGTTGTATTAGTTGCCAAAGAATTTAATAATTCTGAAGCGTTAATCCGTGCGAGTTGTTCCCGTATATCTACTGGAGTTTTGTGGTGGTCTAATCCAAGAACAAATGAATGTTTAAGTGTCAATTTTAATACCTTTTAAATATTCAACAACTTTAGTTGTTTTAACGCTGGTTTGTTCACCTTTTTGTAAATCTTTTATTTGAACTACATTTTCATTAAGTTCTTCATCACCAACTATTATAGCAAACTTTGGTTTATATTTATTAAGTTTTTTAAATTGAGATTTAAAAGATGCTACTGGTAAATCAAGGGGATTATAAACACTTATTCCTGCTATACGTAATTTGTGGGCAAGGGGCATTATTACATCTGTTAGGGCTGTATCATTGCCTGCTATGCAGGTTACATCAATATTTTTTTCTTCCATTTCTGGCATAATACTTTCTAGGCGTTCCATACCGCAACCAAAACCAACTGCTGGTACTGTTTCATTGCCTAGTTGTTCAAGTAAGCCATCATATCTTCCTCCGCCAATAATTTGGCTTTGCGCACCTAAGCCTTCACCATGAACTTCAAAAACTGTGTGAGTATAATAATCTAATCCTCGTACTATATTTGGTATTACTTTATATGTAATACCAAGTTTATCTAGCCCTGCTTTAACTGCTGTAAAATGCTCAGCTGATTCTTCACATAGGTTATCTATTGGCATTGGAGCATTTTTTATAAATTCTTGATCTTCAGGCTCTTTGGAATCTAGTATGCGCATTGGATTTTTTTCCATGCGTTGTTGAGATTCATAACTTAATTTATCTTTGATAGGCGTAAAGTAAGCTATTAATTTTTCACGGTGATTGGCTCTATCTTCCTTGGTACCAAGGCTATTAAGGTGAACAATTATATTTTGTTTTAAGCCAATATTTTTAATTAAATCAACTGCTGCAGCTATAACTTCCACATCTGCTAAAGGTGATGAAACCCCAAAAAA
>JALTLI010000024.1 GCA_027005635.1 Alphaproteobacteria bacterium | reverse complement strand
CATTTATTTATTATATTCATAGCTATTTTTATATTGTTTAGCTGGTCTGCTAATGCAGATACCATTGCATGGCGTGGCCCAACTCATACTTTAACCATTGGTTTATCAGATGTTGATGTTGCGCACCTAGAAATGCCAGAAAGTATTTCTAATATTAGTATAGAAGACGTTGAATATGTAGATATTCTAGTAGTTAAAGGTTCTGCTAACCGTGCCTTTCGTATGCGTTCATTATTGCCTAAAATGGCTACTAGAGTATTCATGACTGGTGCAAGTGGCAGAACATATATTCTTATTTTAACAACAGATATACCATACCGTTCATTTGTACAAGTAGTAGATGGAACAGCTATTGATGATATAGCTAGAAAAGCTGCAGAAAAATTTGATATGAACGATATGATACGTGCCATGGTACAAGATAAAGATATCCCTGGTGTGGTAAGAGAAACACACGTGATACCAAATTGGTTTAAAGGCCCAGGGGTTACTTTTGAACTTGCAGAAATATGGCAATCATCATTATTAACAGGTTTAGTTGTCCATGTACAAAACTTGTATCCAACAGAAAATGAAATAAATTTACCAGCAATTACAATACCTAAAACATCTGAATGGGGTATTTTAAGAAAAGCATCTATGGAAAACATGCGCCTAGCTCCTCGTGGTCAAGCTAATGATGAAGGGCTTTTATATCTGATATTTTCTAGATAAAGCCTTGTAATTGCCTATTTAGAACCCCATAATATATACTAATAGTTGTTTGGGGAATTATATTAATTGGAATTTAAATCTAAGTTTATTTGGGTATTTTTTGTTGCATGCTTGTTGCTTGCATCTTCAAACGTGTTTGCTATTACTTATGATTCTAAAAAAGCCTATCGTGCTTGGATAACAATTAGTAAGGTTGAATATAAAGAAGGTATCCCTCAGGGGTTACTGCATTCAATTAGCTTAGTTGAAACTGGCAAGGGTTTAAAAGGAAATATTTTACCATGGCCTTATACTATTGGCTTAAATAGCCCAGGGTATCAACAAGTATCTGTAAAAAATGAATTATTAAAAAAGCTAAAATATTACAAAAAAATTGGTTTTGCTCAATTTGATTTAAAAATTGATGATAAATTATACCAAAAATTAAGTGCTGAAGAGATTTATGTAATATCTGAAAAATCAAAAGAAGAAGATTTTATAGAAGTAGAATTAAAACCACGCCATATATCTAAACGATTTTCAAACAAACAGCTAGCTAAAAAATTTGCTAATAATCTGGTTGAAAATAACTACGAAAATTTTGATATTGGTATTATGCAAATTAATTGGCGTTATCATAAATCTGGTTTTTCTTCTGTAGAAGAAGCGCTAGATGTGTATCGTAATGCTAATTACGCAGTTTCATATTTGCGTAAAAACAGGAAAAACAATACATGGTGGCAAACAGTTGGTAGGTATCATAGTAAAACTCCAAAACATGCCAAAAGATACATAAAAAGTGTATGGAACATGTATAAACGTATTCATAACTTGAAAAGTTAATTTAAAGCTAGAAAATATACGCTATATCTTATATTGTGTACTACATGGAATTTACACAACAACAGTTAAAAGTAATTAGCAATAAAGCATCAAGTATAGTTATTGGTGCGGCAGGTACAGGTAAAACAACCGTACTTGTTGCTAAAGTTAAAGCATTAATAGATGCAGG
The DNA here is from genome assembly GCA_027005635.1 of Alphaproteobacteria bacterium. Taxonomy (GTDB): domain Bacteria; phylum Pseudomonadota; class Alphaproteobacteria; order UBA2136; family JALTLI01; genus JALTLI01. The sequence continues at coordinate 6,041 of JALTLI010000024.1, read as the reverse complement.
TGAAGACCCTTCCACTATTTATGTTGCTGCTTTTACTTATCGTTCTATGTTGATGCTACGTCAATTTTTGTATTTATCTATTGGTGAAGATGCAAAAAAAGTTGCAGTAGGAACATTCAGAGATTTCGCATTATCTATTTTACAAAAACAAAGTAAAGATTTACCAAGTATAGCAGATCATGCAACGGTTCGTCGTTGTTTACAACAAGCAGTGAATGAAACTAACTTTGCTGGTTCAACAAGTGAAGCAGAACATATCATTCGTAGCTTTAAAGCCCGTGCACGTAAACCTGATGAAAATGAACAATATTATCAATTATTAGTATCATTTAAAAACTTTATGGAGCAAACAGGTAAAATTGATAGATACGATATTGTAAGAAAACATATTGTAGGTATGCGAAATGATGTTTATCAACCATGCACAATTAAACATTTACTAGTAGATAACATTCAAGATGCTACACAAATTCAATTTTTATGGTTATTTGAACATCTAAAAATTGGAGTAAACTTAACAGCATTTGGTGATGATGATTTATGTATATTTGAAAAAGATGGCGCAATTGGCGGAGCAGCTTTTGATGATTTAGAAGAACTTGATGGAATTGTTAAATTATTATTAAGTGAAAACTTTAGAATTGCAGAAAATATAGGTAAACCTGTTTTTTCTATGATGAGTAAAATTAGTGGGCATATTAAAAAAGAAAATATCTTTAATAAACAAGAGCCAGCTAAATTTAAAGTTCAAAAGTTTAATGATATAGATGAAGAATTTAATTATATTATTAAGCGCATAGCCGATATTCAAAAACAGGATAATAACGCAACTATTGCATTATTGGTGCGTAATGATTACCAAGCAAATCGTATAAGCTATGTTTTAAATAGAGTAAATATTGAACATTGTTGTATATCCCCAAGCTTGTGGGATATGCCTGGAGCAATTATGGTTATGGATTTACTAGAAGTAATTCTAAATACCGCAGATGATTATCAATTATTTAATACTTTAGTGAATTTAGGTCTTAATCGTACTTTAGTGGATTCTCTATTTGCTAATGGTATGGTTGCCAAAAATTGGTTAAATAATGGCGCAAAGCTACCAGAACACATTGATTTACCTAATACCACATTACAAGAATATGGTGCCTTGCAACGTAAACTTACAGGTTACTATGCTGTTATGAAAAATGGAGAGGTTGACCCACAAAGTTTATTTAAAGCAATAGCTTATGAAATAATAAGCCTACTAGATGGCGAAGATAAACGTGATGCACTAATGGCTGTTGAAACAATAATTACTATTAAAGGTAACCCTGCAAGCGTTATTGATAAAATAAAGCAATTTAAAGTACCAAATATTAATCAAAATATAGTTGTTTCCCCAGTAAGAGAAGTAAGAAACTGGGAGTTTGATTGGGTATTTATGCCATTTGCTTCTAACCAAGTTTATCCTTACGCTGGCTATAAAGTTCTAAAACCAAGCATAGATTCAGAAAAGAAACTTGTTTATATGGCATTAACCCGTGCTAAAAATGGTATAGAGGTATCTGCAACAGGTAAAATTTCTAAAATAATAGCAGATATAGCTATATAGCAACACAGGTGCAACAGTCCAAATAACTATTTCTGACAATTTACAGTAAAAATAAATAAAAGTGTTTGTTTTTTTCTATAAATAGGCAATATTTAATTAGCGTTAATTTAAAGGTAGTTATTATTGTGTCTATAAAAGAACAACAAACTAAATCAGCAGTAAAAATTTCTCCAAAGAAATTAGAAAAAATGCGAAACGAAGATAAAGATTTTATCCGTGCATTAGAAGATGCAATGGAGTTTTTGGAAAGTAAAAAACCTGCTGTTTCTAAAATTTCCCGTAAGTATCACCTAGATATGGAAGAACTTTTCCAAGAAGGCTATGAAGTGCTTTTAACTTGTATAAGAGATTTTAACCCTGTATACGAAAAAGATGACGGCACAACAATATCAGTTAAATTCTCTACATTTTTTGGTAACCGTATGGAAAATCGCGCTATGGAACTGCGTAACAAAGATCCAGAATATCAGGCAAGAAAAGCATTCACAGATAAAATGGATGGTGATGAAAAAATGAAATTCAGATCAGACCCCCCATTATTAGTTCAGCACCTAGATCAAGAAACATCTGCACAAGAACACCTAGAAGGTGAAGCATCACTTGCTAAAGAAGGTAGAACAGATGATATGGCACTACGTATTTTACGTGATAGTTTCTTTGATAAGAAATTAAGTGAATTAGTTGCCAAAGAAAAAGATGAGAAAAAACAAGCAGCCTTATTGCATGTAAAAGTTGGAGGAGTATACAACTTCCAAGAAATTGCATACCACTTCGGAGTAACAGATTCCAGAGCCAGCCAAGTTATGAATGAATTAATGGATGCTTTTTACGTTCAACGAATGATAGATAGAAACTTAGAAAGTGTAGTATACGATTTTAGAAAGCTTAAATTTAATGAAAAAAGGGTGTTGCGTTTAACTAAAGAAGCTATTCAAAACGCTAATAAAGAACGCTCAAAAGCAATAATTGAAGCTCTAAAAAAAGATTATCCAGCAATTACAGCAATTAAAGCTGAAGAAAAACAAACAGTAGCAATAACAGAACAAGTAGTAAAAAAAGTTAAAAAACCAAAAGCAAAACCACCAGCATACGAGGAAATATTTAGCGATGAGGAAAATGATTTATACCCATTAATTGGCGTAGAAATGCGTAATATTAATAGCTTAAAACTTACAGGAATAAATTTTCATCCAAATCAATCAGAAGAAGAATTCAATGATTTTCTAGAAGATTTTGATGAGGATAGCTCCCAATATCCAGCATTAATAAGTGAAGATGGTTATATTTTAGATGGTGAAAGAAGAATAAAAGCTGCCAAAGCTAAGGGCAAAGCGGAATACTTATGTATTGTGCGTAAAGTAACAGATGAAATTATGCGCAAAATTTTACGTGTAACAGTAAATGTGCGCCTAGATAAACCAACTAAAAAAGATATGTACTACATAATTAGTGCTTTGGCTGATTTAGGTTTGAGCCAGCAAAAAATCGCTGATATACTTGGTTCTAGCCGTACAAATATACTGGTTTATGTTAAGGTTAAGGATAAATCTAGCCCTAAAATGCGCGCCCTATTTGAAGATAATCTTATTCAAATAACTAACGCTAGTACCTGTGCAGATTTTGATGAAGAAATTCAAGATCAAATAGCTGATTTTGTGCGTAAATTTGGTGTTCCGTGGGGAAAAGGGGCTAAGTTTAATGATTTATATGCCGCAGCCTCAGAAAATAAAATAACCAAGCTAGAACAAAAGCAAAAACCACAAACACCAGATCAACAACCAACTGAAATAGCGCTATCTTCAGGTTCTTCATCTAAGATGGTTAAGGCAATGCAAGATAGAATTGCTATTTATGAAGAATCATTAAAAGATTCGGAAATATGGTCTGCCCAAAGAGAAGGGGTAATTAACAACCAAGCAGAGGAATTAACCCAAGCAAAAGAAGAAGTTGATCGCCTAAAAAGAGAGTTAGAAGCGGCAGAATTAGTACGTTTCGGTAGCCCAAAAGCAGTGGAAGAGGAATTAAAACTACTAAAACGTTATTACGGAGTTACTGAAAGATTTTCATCAGCAATTCATAGTATTAGCTACGGTACAAAATCATTAAGAAGGCTAGATTTAAAAAGAAATCAACTACTAGAAATGACAAATTTAATGGAAGAGTTGGAATCAGTACTAAATACAATGCGCGTAGAATTGTATAATAAGGGTGCAGGTAAAACTGAAAAAACTTCCAATAATTAACAACAAAACCCTTGAAAATAACTAAAATCGTACCTATGATTTATAGTAAGGGTATTTTTAATAAAAGATAATTTAGGGTAATTACACTATGCATAAATCAATATTGACAGCTATTTTAGTAAGTTTCATCAGTATTTTCATTGTGCATCATTCTTATGCTCAAAGCCGTAGTCAACGTATTGATACATCAACAATGAACGGCTATAAATACAGTAATATGTTTAATCTCCCTGGTAAAATAAATACAAGTGGAAATGGTGAAGTAGAATTATTTAATGCAGGTTTTGATGGAAAAATAGATACAACAAGCATACTAGGTTGTAATGGTATAAACCTTAAGGAATCATTTAACTCTGTAATTGGTGGTTTAACAGCAGCTGAAATCACAGATCAAATAAAAAATTACTTTACTACTGGTATGGCACAATATTTATTAACACAAGTATATTCTAGCCCAGCTATTGCTGCCATTTTTGATAGCTTGGAAGCTTTTGGTAACGCAAGGGTTTCTATGAGTCAACAAAGATGTAACGCAACACAAGCAAGGGCTGATGGTAAAAAAGCTGTAATAAAAGCAAATGCAGTAGATAGATGTGTAAAAGATGGTAATACTCGTGATGCATGTTTAGCAGGAGATGGAGAAATATTAGTATTTTATATTGAAGAAGAAGTAGAAGAAAAAAGTATAAATGGTAAGGAAGAAGCAAATGCTTCATTATATGATGTACTAGGTGAGGACTTTTTTGAAGGTAATGATTTAAAATTTTTCATTCCTGATTTTAAAGCTTGTGCCGGTTTAGTTAAAAGATGTTCATTTGATCCTAAGAAAAAAAGTAAAGGAGTTAACCAAGAAGTAGTAGGTGAAATTTCAAAAGCAACTACTGGTGCGTATGCATCTACATTTACATATGTAGCAAAACTACTTGATGGTATATATGGTGAAAGTACTATAGATGAGAATATTATGCTATTAAACCCTTCAGCAAGTACACAACCAAATATAATAATAGCAGATATGGAAGAGCGTTCTTTTAGTAATCCTTTTATTTCTAATATTCAACTTGATATTAACTCATTTGCAGCACCAGGTGATTTTAATATTAATAATGCTGTTGAAGGTTCAAATTTACCAGATAATCCTGGAGATGATAAAGATGAATACCCAGGAGGGTTTGAAATATTGAATAGAGTTGCACCAGTTAACTTTATAAAAAAAGCAAACCCTAATGATCCAGATACATTACATGAAGAATTTGTTAAATTTATAAATTGCCGTTCAGTGAAGTTTGGAAAAAATGTTGCTGATTTCTTTAAAAAAGTTGATGTAAACAATCAGTTTGTATTAAAAGAAGATCAAATCTATAGTATAGATTTATCTGGCGTAGAAGGTATGGATCTTACAAATGGCAATACTTATGCAGATGCAATGGCAGCTGCTGATAATAATGATAATAATAGTAGTGCTATAACAAATGATCAGGCATTATCATTAATTGGTATATCTAGTGCTTGTGTGTATAACCAAAATATGTCTGTTAACCCAGCTGATTACTTTAAATTAGCAAGAATGGGAGCAGAGACATCTAGTGCTGTTATTGCAGCACTATCCGATCAAGTATCTTTCTTATCTGTTGAAATTGTATTACGTTTTATTAAAAACAAGCTATTAGAAACTGCTTCAAGTGGAGTATTTAAAAGTAGTAAGCCTGCATCTTGTGTTAAAAAAGATGCCCAAGGAAATCTTACAGATACCAGTGATTGTGAAGAAGGTACTAGAGATACTGCAACTACTAGTTCACTCAGACCGTTACCACCACAAGTTCTAACTGCAATTAATATGGTTGTAGAAAGTATAGATAATAAAATCGCAACATTGAAAGCTGTTAAAAAAGCAGAAAGAACTTTTGCTCAGATGATGGATAGGTTTTATGAGGAAGATGAACGAAAATTAAGATTTAATTTTAACTAGAAGGCGCTAAAATGTTCCCTGATGCACCATTAACACAAGCTGAATATTTAATGACCTTGCTAGGGTTTAATTATCAGTGGTTATTATTTAATTATATGAGTAATAGTACTAATGCACTACATTATGTAGTAATGACATTTGCTTTAATTGGTGGTTTAGTTATTTTAATAATGCCACGTTTTCAAAAATTAACCACAATTGTTCCTTATTTATTTTTAGTTTTTATTGT
>JALTLI010000023.1 GCA_027005635.1 Alphaproteobacteria bacterium | reverse complement strand
ATACTTGGGATTTGGTATTGGTGCCTTTAATGTGCTGTTTTTATTCACTAAATTCCTTCCAAATGATTATCATGGATTAGTAGCATTCGTGCTTTCTACAGCAAATATTATGATGCCACTATTTGCATTGGGTGTTCATAATGCGATTATAAAATTTTATTCTTCATTTAAAACGCCTAATAGCATCAATAGTTTTTTAACACTAATGTTAATATTACCATTAATAGTTATTTTACCTGTTGGATTTATTGGTTATGTATCATTTGATTTTATTTCTAATTTACTTTCTAAAGAAAATGCAATTATTAAAGATTATGTTGGATTAATATTTATTGCTGCAGTATGTTTTTCATATTTTGAAGTCTTCTATTCTTGGGCAAAAGTACAGATGCAAAGTGTATTTGGTAACTTTATGAAAGAAGTATTCCATAGAGTAGGCATCCTGTTTTTATTTGTGCTCATCTATTTTGAATGGCTTTCGGTAAATCAATTTATTTATGGTGTTGTTATAGTTTATATTATGAGAACTATAATTATGATGCTTTATGCCTTTAGTATTAGACGACCAAAGATTAAGTTTGGCAAAATTCCAAACCTTTCTTCTATTATTAAATACACCTTGTTAATAATAATTGCTGGTTCAGTAGCTAATATTATTTTAGAGATTGATAAGTTTATGATTGGGCAATATATACAAATTGAAAAGGTAGCTTTTTATGGTGTTGCTATCTATATTGCTACTGTTATTGGTGTTCCTGCAAGATCAATGTATCAAATTACAAATCCTGTAACTGCTGTTTTATTGAATAAAAAAGATATTTCAGGATTAAATATTTTATATAAAAAGAGCTCTCTAAATTTATTTATCATTAGCGGATTTATTTTTTTGCTTATTGTTTTAAATATAAATGAACTCTATAAAATAATACCTGTAGAATTTAGTGGTGGTTTAATAGTCGTTTTTTTAGTGGGTACAGCAAAATTATCCGACAACCTAATAGGAAATAATAATGCTATTTTATTTAATAGTGATTATTATAGAATTGTCCTTTGGCTAGGAATTTTATTGGCTATAATTGCAGTTGTTTTAAATATGTTACTTATACCTAGTTATGGTATTAATGGAGCTGCATTTGCTACTTTTATTTCTATTTTGATTTATAATGTAGCGAAAGTATTTTTTGTGTATGCAAAGTTTAAGATGATGCCATTTACAATAAATACTTTTAAAACAGTAGTGCTTATATTAATATTTATTGGCATGTTTTATTTTTGGGAGTTTCCTTTTCATCCTATAGTTAATATAGCATTAAAGTCAATTATTGTTGGTTTATGTTATGGATTTGTTGTCTATATTTTAAATTTATCGGAAGATATTACTTCAATCTTAAATAAATTCTTTAGAATAAATAGAGCATAAAATAAAACCCTGTAAGGTGCTTTGAGGCATACGGCTTACAGGGTTTTCCAACTAACTAACCAAAATTATTTTTAATTTCTTCTTCTCGTAGATTTTCTTTGTACAGGTCTAGAAGCACTTGATCTACTACGAGTTGTTTTAGTAACGCGTTGTGATGATCTATTATTGCTTCGTGGCGAACGTTGTTTGTACGTACTTGTTTTACGCTTAGTTTGTGTACTAGCAACTCTAGGTCTAGATGTTGTTCTAGGTTTAGAAGTTACTCTAGGTCTAGAATTATTATTTCTATTAACAGTTCTAGGACGTTTCTGTGTTGTTCTAGGCTTCACATTATTTGTGCCTCTGTTTGTAACTCTAGGTTTAGAGTTTGTTACCTCTCTTCTGTTAATTTGTCTATCATTACTACGAGTGATTCTTCTATTATCTGTTTTATTAAGTTGTCTATCACTATTACGA
>JALTLI010000022.1 GCA_027005635.1 Alphaproteobacteria bacterium | reverse complement strand
TTATTAGATATAGTATTACACCTTAATAATTAAATATTTACACAGTATAAGCCATACTTACAGCTTAAAATATTAAGGAAGCCAACTATAACAAGTAAATATAATTTATTCAACTTGTAATTACCCCTAATACTATTTAGAATTAATAGGAATAATAAAAACTGGATAAAATACATGAAAATTAAATTAATATTAATAATATCTACAATTATATTAATAAGCCCAACTGCCAATGCGCTAGATTGGGGCTTAGGTAATATGATAACAACTAATATTAATAATATTTTTTCTAAAGCATCTAAAAATAAAGCCCCTAAACATGAAACTTTAGCTGATTTTATAAATGAAGCACGGGTTTCTGGCTACACAACACAAAATGGTGATATTGATTTTAATCGTATAAATAATAACCCAGAAATGCTGGCTAGGTTAAACTCTATCATGAATACTATTCAACCTGCTGCTGGCCCTGCCCCTAAAAAAAGAAAAATGATTTTACAAACTAAGCCAGAAAACACAGATACTTCAAAAGAATTACGTGATATTAAATGATAAATATCTTGCTTTAAAAATAAAATAATTGCATTGTAGAAAAATGGATTTTTTACAAATAATTGTTTTAGGCATAGTACAAGGTATCACAGAGTTTTTACCTATTTCTTCTAGTGGTCATTTAGTTTTAGTACCATTTTTAACTGGTTGGAATGATCAAGGTTTAGCCTTCGATATTGCTGTTCATATTGGTACATTACTTGCCGTTATGATTTACTTTAAAAAAGATACCTACCGCCTAATAAAAGGTATGTTTGATGCAATGCTAAGAAAAGGCACCGATGATGCTTGGTTATTTTGGATGATTGTATTTGCAACCCTACCATTAATTGCCATTGCACCGTTTGTTAAGCCATTAATTGAAACAATTGCACGTAATATTCATGTTATAGGTGTAACTTCAATTGTGTTTGGTATTTTACTTTGGATAGCAGATAAACGCCCGCACCCTCTCCATACAGAAATCCAAAAAGAAATGAATTATAAAAAAGCATTTATAATGGGTATGTTTCAGGTTATTGCTTTAATTCCTGGTACTTCACGCTCTGGTATTACCATGACTGCTGGTAGATTTTTAGGTTTTAACCGCAAGGAAAGCAGTAAATTTTCAATGTTAATGGCAATGCCTGTTATTGCTATGGCTGGTATATATACTCTTATTTCAGATTTTAACGGTATGGATTGGGGAAGTAATACTTATGAATTATTAGGCGGGGTTATTTGTTCATTTATACCTGCTATATTTGCTATTCATGGGTTAATGAAATTAATTGAGAAAATTAGTTTTACTCCATTTGTTATTTACCGAATTTTACTTGGTATTTTCTTATTATTTATTACTTAAATTAATAATACAAAAAAATAAAACCTGCTATATGCAGGTTCTATTTTTTATTTCGCCTAACGGTTATTTAATACGGTATCAATTAAACCATATTTGGCAGATTCTTCTGCGCTCATAAAATTATCCCGTTCGGTATCTTCGGCAATTTCATCAACACTTTTATTACAGTGATAAGCCAGAATACTGTTCAATTTATCCTTTGTCTTAAGTATTTCTTTGGCATGAATTTCAATATCAGTTGCCTGACCTTGAAACCCACCTAACGGTTGATGTATCATTATTTTAGAGTTTGGCAAAGCGAAACGCTTACCAGCAGTACCACCTGCCAATAATAAAGATCCCATACTCGCCGCCTGCCCAATACATAATGTTGAAACATCTGGCTTAATAAATTGCATAGTATCATAAATTGCCATTCCAGCAGTAACAACTCCACCAGGGCTATTTATGTAAAGGCTGATATCTTTATCAGGATTTTCAGATT
>JALTLI010000021.1 GCA_027005635.1 Alphaproteobacteria bacterium | reverse complement strand
TGAACTAGGATCGGGGGTTACAACTAAAACAGTTCTATCAGCAAAATTTGCAAAGCCTAAAACTTCATCATTTATTCCTGCAGCTATATCTAAAAATACTATATCATACATATTAGCTATACTACGAATATCGTTTAGTATATTTCTTCTTTCTAGGGCATCTAAGAATGGTAAATTACTAGCACCTGAACGCCCAGGGATAACACTAAAACCTTTATCGGTTGGGCATATTATTTCTGCAAGTGTTGTATCTCCTCTCATCACATCAGATAAATCTTTTTCTGGAGTCAAGCCCATTTGAACATCAACATTTCCTAAACCTAAATCACCATCAAAAACAAGTACTTTTTTACCTTTTTTGGCTAATATAGCAGCAGTATTTAAACACATACCAGTTTTACCAACACCACCTTTACCACTAGCAAATGCTATTATTGGAGTGTTGTTAGTATTTATATTTTGTAGTTGTTCTATCATGACGCATCCTCTTTTTCCCATGGTAATCTGGGTGATTTCATTAATTCTTTAGCGAGTATTGCTGAATCTAATTCTATAATATTTTGCGGTACATTGGTACCATTTGTTGCAAAACAAACTTGTAAACCGCTCATGGCTGCAACGTTTGCTAAACCACCAAGCCTTGCGGTTTCATCTATTTTAGTGAATATAACAGTTTTTGGGTGTAAACATTCTACTGTAGCAGGGATATAGCTCATTTCTTCGGCGTTCATGGTGCATGGTAATACTAAATGAACATCTACATTTTCACCAAGTTGTTCAATTAAGCTTTTTAAATAAGTTAATTGCTTGGGTTTAAATGGGTTAAAACCAGTTGTATCTACAAATATAAAATCTTTTGGTCCAAGGCTTACACTTGCTGCCATAAAATCTTTAGGGTCTTGAAGTAAAAAGCAGTTTTCTTTTAAAGCATCTGCAAAAATATTAAGTTGTTCAAAACCTGCAACACGTTGATTATCAAAGGATAACATGCCAACCGTGTAACGTTCCATTTTTTTCTGAACTGCAAGTTTGGCAATTGTAGTGGTTTTACCTGCGCCAGTTGGCCCTACAAAAACGTGTATTTTGCCACGTTCTAGCGCTTTTACAGATGTAGTAAATGGCACCATTTTACCAAGTACCATATCTAAGGCATCAAAATCACTAAAGCCACTACCAGTAAATGCTTCTACTGCTGTATCAATTTTATGTTGGATATCACCTGTTAGCCCGTGTTTATTTAGTTTATTACTTAAATTTTTTACTTGAGATGATTTTTCATTTGGTATGGTAGGGCTTAAATATTTTTCTTTTGCAAATAAGCCTTTTGGTTCAGGTTTTGTTTCTTTTTTTTCTACGGCGGCGGTTATTTCCATTACCGAACTACCATCTACATCTTTAACTTTTCTGGAAGATAAAATAATTGCTTCATTACCAAGTTCACGCTTAATCATAAGCATGCCTTCGTGCATATCCTTTGCTTTGAAGCGTTTTATTTTCACTTTGTTAAATCCTTACTTAAAACATGTTAGTGTTTATATACGTGTTTTTATAGTATTGCGTAAAAATAGAGTTTTTTAAAGTAAAAAAAGATATTTTTATTACGCTTAGTTTATATATGTTGTATAAATGACTACATATATAATAAATGGTAATAAAAATATGTCTAATGTTTCTGTAATAAAAAAAGGTCAAACAATTGCTTTTTTTGCTCCTGCATGGTGGGTATCTAAACAGAGAATTGATAAAGCTAAGGAATATATAGAAAATCTTGGTTTTGAAGTATATATACCAAAGCAAGTTTTTTTGAAAAATGGTCAAATAGCAGGAACAGTAAAACAGCGCTGTGAAGCATTATATGAATTACTTGAAAACCCTGAAATAAAAGCAATTTTATGT
>JALTLI010000020.1 GCA_027005635.1 Alphaproteobacteria bacterium | reverse complement strand
AAGTGAGGCCATGAAAAATGGTATTGATAAAAATATTTTAGATGTAGCATTACCAGCAAATACTAAATTTATTAGTAAATTAATTGAAAGATCTAAGCCTAAAAATCAAACTCAGTCTAAATTAAGTTTTTCCACTTATACTAAGCGCTTGGTTTCTGATAATAGAATTAAAACGGCCAAAGAAAAATATAAGAATAATTATATAACTTTACAAAAAATCTCTGCAAAATATGGTATCCCTAAGGAAGTTATTGTTGCACTTTGGGGGATAGAATCTAATTTTGGTAAATCTATGGGCAATTATAATATTGTACCTTCTTTGGCAACTTTAGCTTACGGTTCTCATCGTAAAGATTTTTTTAAAAAGGAACTTTTATATTCTTTACAAATTTTACAGGAAGGTCATATTGACCCCAAAAACCTAAAAGGATCATGGGCTGGTGCAATGGGACAATGTCAATTTATGCCATCAAGTTTCATAGAACTAGCTGCAGATGGTAATGGTGATGGCAAAAAAAATATATGGTCTGATAATGCTGATGTATTTGCATCTGCGGCTAATTATTTAAAATCAAGAGGCTGGCAAACTAATAAACATTGGGGACAACAAGTTATTTTAACAAAGTTCTTACCTGCTAATTTTGAAATAAATAAACAAGGGTTATCCATTCCATTAAATATAAAACAGTGGAAGAAATTAGGCGTAATGCCCAAACATGGTTATAATGATTATAAAGGTGAAAAAGCCAGTTTGTTTATACCAGAAGGGCCTAGCGGTAAAGCTTATTTAGTATACAACAATTTTAGAACTATTATGCGCTGGAATAATTCTACATCATTTGCTTTTTCTGTTTTAACTCTAGCAGAAAAAATTAAATTATCTAAGAAAGAGGATAAATAATGAAAATATTATCATTATTTTTTCTGCTATTTGCATTTACTTTTACCGGTTGTACCGAAATGCAAATAGCAACTCATGTATTTAAAAAAACAACTAACCCTGCTCCTTATTCTGCGCCACCAATTAAAGTAAAACGTAAAACTGGTAAACCTTATTATATTAAAGGTAAAAAATATTATCCTATGAAATCATCAGAAGGATACCACGAAAAAGGTATTGCTTCATGGTATGGTAAAGATTTTCATAGAAAAAAAACAGCCAATGGTGAAACTTACAACATGTTTGCCATGACAGCAGCTCACAAAACCCTACCATTACCAACCTATGTAAGGGTCACAAACCTAGAAAACGGCTTATCTATTATGGTAAAAGTTAATGATAGAGGACCTTTTAAAAGGGGGAGGATAATTGATTTATCCTATAAGGCTGCCAATCTTTTAGGTATGGTAAGAAAAGGAACAGCCCCTGTTTTAGTAGAAGCTTTACCTGCTAGCGGTGCATCACTTCGTCCTGTTGCTTGGGGTAATCGTATTACTAGCATTACCCCTAATAAAAGAAAATATAGCAAAATAAAATCAACTGGTTTTACTAATAGAGTTTCAAGAAATAAAAGGGTTGCTTACAATAAACAACAAGCAAAACATCACAAAAAATCTGAATTTAAAAATGTAAGTATATATGTTCAGGTTGGTGCTTTTGGTGAAAAATCTAATGCAAATAACCAACTTAAGAAACTTTCTAAAATAAATACTAATGGTTATTCTGCAATTTTAATGGAAACAAACCAAGGTGGCCGTATATTAAATAGAGTAAGAATTGGACCAATCGATACAGTAGAAGAAGCAGATGCAATACTTTTAAAAGTTGTAAACAATGGCTTTAATACAGCAATTATAGCTGTTGATTAAGTAATAAATTAAAAAGGGTAAAAAAATACTATGACTAAAATATTAATTTTATTAGTAACAATAATGTTATCAAGCAATGTAAATGCACTAGAACTTAACGCAAAAGCATATTACGTGGGTAATCCACAAACTGGAACTAAAGTTTTTGCAAAAAATGAAAATGACTTAATAGGCCCTGCAAGCTTAACAAAAATGATGACATTATATTTACTATTTGAAGCTATAAAAAACGGAGATATTTCAGAAGATTCAATGCTACCAATAAGTGAAAAAGCGTGGCGCAAGGGTGGATCCAAAATGTTCTTAGAAGTTGGTAAAACTGCAAAAGTTGCAGATCTTATCCCTGGAATAGCCGTTGTATCTGGTAATGATGCCTGTATAGTTGTAGCAGAATTCTTAGGTGGTACAGAAGAAGCATTTGCTGAAATGATGAATGAAAAAGCCAAAGAACTAGGCATGTTAAATACTCATTTTGTTAACGCAAGTGGCTGGCCAAACCCTAAACAGAGAACCACAGCAAAAGATATGTACAAACTAGGTAAAGCATTATTTACTGATTTTCCTGAGCAATACAAAGTTTTTAGCCGACGTAGTTTTGAATATAGCAATATAAAGCAACCAAACAGGAACGGGTTACTTAGTGCTGGTATTGGTGTTGATGGTATAAAAACTGGTCATATTGAAGAATCTGGATATCATTTGGTTGCATCTGGTAAACGTGGTGAAACCCGTTTAATTAGTGCAGTTTTAGGTACTAACAGCATGAAAGCACGGGAAAATGAAACTGCTAAAGCTTTATCACTTGCCTTTGCTCAATATGATACTTACGATATTTTAAATACAACAAGAATACTGGAAGAAAATGTTCCTGTTTGGCTGGGTGAAGCTCCAGCTACAAACCTTGTTGCAAGTAAAAACTTAAGTTTATATATTCCTAAAAAAGATTATAAAAAAATAAAAGTAGAAATTGCTTATAAAAAACCACTAATAGCACCTATAAATAAAGGTGATGAACTTGGTAAAATAGTTATTACAACACCATCAAATACATGGGAAGTACCTTTAACCAGTACAACAAACATTAAACAGGCAGGTATGTTTGGCAAAATCAAACAGGTGTTAGCCTATAATTTAGGGTTTTAATAATGACTATAAACATAGATTTATATAAACAATCATCACCATTATTTATATCTGTTGAAGGTGGTGAGGGGTGTGGGAAAACTACTCAATTAAAACTTATTGAAAAAGCTTTTATTGATGCAGGCATTGAAACTATATTTACTCGTGAACCTGGTGGAACAAAAGATGGAGAGAAAATTCGTGCAATGCTTTTAAAAGGTAACGAAGATAAATGGAATACAGCAGAAGAACTACTTATGTTTTCTGCTGCCCGCAGTAAGCATGTTCGTACTGTTATAAAACCAGCATTAAAAAATCATAAATGGGTTATTAGTGATAGGTTTATTGACTCAACAACTGTTTATCAGGGATACGCCCAAAATTTTGATATGAAAACTGTTAATTATTTACATGAATTAGCTATAAATGAAACTATGCCTGATTTAACAATTTTATTAGATATACCAGTTGAAATAGGTTTAGCACGTAAAAATTCTCAAGCTGAAGATGGACTAGATGAATTACGTATGGAAAATTTAGGTTATAGTTTTCATAAAATTGTTAGAAGTGGATTTTTAGAGCTTGCACAACAAAACACTAACCGTATAAAAGTAATAGATGCAACAGGCACAATTGAAGAAGTTCAGCAAAAGATTATTAAAGAAATTAATAATAAGTTACAAGAAAATATAGAGAAAATAGCTATATAAATAATGAAAAATATTATCGGACACGAAGAAGTTCAACAAACACTTACAAATATGGTGATAGATAAATCTCTGCCTCACGCCTTGTTATTTCATGGTCCTAAAGGTGTTGGTAAAAGGCTTGTTGCTGAAACTTTGGCTTATCACCTTTTTTGTCCAGATAATAATTCTATGCTCGCAGGAAATTTAGATATTGATACCAACCATATTTTGTACCCACAATTAGAAGAAATGTCACACCCAGATTTTTCTATACTTGAACCTGAAGAAGGAAAAAAAATTATTAGAATATCTCAAGTAAGGGATACAATAAATAAACTTGCTATGTCATCTGATGGCAAAAAAATTGTAATTATTGATGCTGCCGAACAACTTAATAATAACGCGGCGAATGCTTTATTAAAAACACTGGAAGAGCCTAATGATAATATTCATATTATTATGATTTGTCATAATTTATCTAAGCTTTTACCAACTATTATTTCTAGGTGCAGGCAATTTAGGTTTAACCCACTATCAACTGAAGAAATAAAAACTGTTATTAAAAATGAAAACATAAAAATAGATATAGATAAATATATTAATTTTACCGCAGGTAGCCCAGGTGAGCTTATTGATATTGAAAAAACTGGTAAAGATGCAATGGCAGAATTGGATAAATTTTTTAATAACCCTACTAACTTATATGGCTCAGATATTAACCAAATATGCGAAATTATTAACAGAAAAAAACAAGCTCCTATTGCACTTTCTATTTTGCTAACTTATATATCTAATAAATTTAAGCAGGATAAAAATCATAAATGGGGAGAAATTTATGAAAAAATTCAACATAAACAGCAAAATATGGCAGAATTCAATTTAAATGCAATGCTAACACTTGAAAGTGCATTAACAGATGTTACTAAAATGTATAAATAAAGAGAAATTAAGAATGACAAACAAAACAGCATACATAACAACACCAATTTATTACCCAAGCGGAGACCCGCATATTGGTAGTGCTTATACATCGGTGGCAGCAGATATTTATTCTCGTTTTAAAAGGCTAGATGGCTACGATACAAAATTTTTAACTGGTACAGATGAGCATGGGCTAAAATTACAAAGGGCTGCGGAAGCTAAAAATATGCCAACCCAAGAATTTGTTGATGAGCTTTCTGCTAAATTCAGAGAATTAACCCCAATTATGAATTTATCTAATGATGATTTTATTCGTACAACCCAGACACGTCATATAAAAACAGCTACAAAATTTTGGAATAAACTACAAGAAAATGGCTATATTTATAAAGATACTTACGCAGGTTGGTATTCAGTTTCTGATGAAACTTACTATACAGAAGATGAACTAGTAGATGGCAAAAGCCCAGATAGCGGACATGATGTTGAATGGTTAGAAGAAGAATCTTACTATTTTAAACTTTCAGAATTTCAAGAAAAATTATTAGCATATTACGATGAAAATCCTGATTTTATTCAACCAAAATCACGCTTTAATGAAGTTTACTCATTTGTAAAAAATGGACTGCGTGATTTATCAATTTCCAGAAGTACATTTAGCTGGGGAGTACCAGTACCCAATGATGATAAACACATTATGTATGTTTGGATAGATGCTTTAACTAACTATTTAAGTGGCATAAATTGGGCAGATGATGATAAAACAGAGTTTGATAAATACTGGCCTGCAATTCATATTGTAGGAAAAGATATTTTAAAATTCCATGCTATTTACTGGCCAGCAATGCTTA
Organism: Alphaproteobacteria bacterium; assembly: GCA_027005635.1. Lineage (GTDB taxonomy): Bacteria > Pseudomonadota > Alphaproteobacteria > UBA2136 > JALTLI01 > JALTLI01. The sequence goes on along the minus strand of JALTLI010000020.1, from coordinate 2,470 downwards.
TGGCAGCTGATATTGAACTACCTAAAAAAATTATTGCCCATGGCTGGTGGACAGTTGAAGGTGAAAAAATGTCTAAATCTAAGGGGAATGCAATTCACCCTAAAACTTTAACAAATGAGTATGGTTGTGATCAATTACGCTACTTTTTAATGCGTGAAATATCCTTTGGTAATGATGGAGATTTTAACAAGGATAGGTTTATTAGTAGAATAAACTCAGAACTTGCCAACGATTTAGGTAATTTATTTCAACGTGTTTTAACCATGATTTATAAAAATTGTGATGCTAAAATTCCTCATTTAGCCGAACTATCTAGCCAAGATAAAGAATTTTTATCCCAAGTAAATGTACTGGAAAAACTTCGTAAAGAAATTGATAACTTGGAATTTCATAATGGATTAAATACAATTTGGCATGTTATCGGGGAAGCAAACCGCTATATGGATACAATGCAACCATGGAAACTTAAAAACGAACCAGAAAAAATGGCTCATGTACTGCGTGTTCTTGCCGAATGTTTAGCATATTTAAGTATTCAGCTGGAACCATTTATGCCTGAATCTGCTAAAAAAATGCAAACAGCAATATCACTACAGTTTAATAATTTTAACGGCTTAGAAGTGAAAGGTGAAGTTTTAGTTGAAGGTACAACAATTCCTAAACCTCAAGGCATATTTCCAAGAATAGAGAAAAAAGAAGAGGCTGCTTAATATGAGTATTACTCTTGTTGATTCCCATTGCCATTTAGATAAAGAATACTTCAAAAATGAAGATGAAGTTGGTCAAGTTATTAAAAATGCCGAAGTGCAAGGGGTTAAATATATCCAAACAATTTGTACAACTAACAAGGGTTTTAGTGGTGTTCATAAAGTAGCAATGGCACATAAAAATGTTTTTTGTTCTTATGGAATTCATCCTCATGATGTAGATAGTGAAGAAATAACCTATGATGATATTATTAAAAACGCATCAAAAGAAAAAGTTATTTCAATAGGTGAAACTGGTCTTGATTACTTTTATGAGCATGCCCCCCGTGAAAAACAGCAAGAAATGTTTAAAATTCACTTAAAAGCAGCCCGTGAACTTGATTTACCAGTTATTATTCATACTCGAGAAGCTGAAGAAGATACAATAAAAATTTTAGATGAAGCATTAAAAGAAGGTGATTTAAAATTAGTTTTTCATTGTTTTAGCTCTAACCATAAACTGGCTGAATATGCTATTGAAAAAGGAATATACCTTTCTGCATCTGGTATTTTAACTTTCAAAAAAAGTGATGATATTAGAAATTCATTTAAAAAAGTTCCATTAGATTTACTTCTTGTGGAAACAGATGCTCCATTTCTTGCACCAGTACCACACAGGGGTAAAAGAAATGAACCAGCTTATACTTATCATGTGGCACAAGTTTTGGCAGATTTACACGGTATTTCACTAGAAAAACTAGCAAATACTACAACAGATAATTTTTTTAGGTTGTTTTCTAAGGCTGTTCGTTAGAATATATTAGTTATGTATTTAAATATGGACAGTATGAAACCTGCAAATCGTTATCACGTATTGACTCAATCTGTGATACCGCGACCTATTGCATGGGTATTAACCGATAACGGCACAGGTGAGGGCGATGCTAGATATAATTTAGCACCTTTTTCATTTTTTAATGTTGTTGCATCTACTCCACCTCTTTTGGTTTTAGGTATTCATACTAAAAAATCTTGCGGTGAAAATAAAGATACTTTAGTTAATATAAAAGAGCGGAAATTGGCAACAATTCATATTGTGACTAGCTCTAATTTCAATTCCATGCTTGATTCTGCAACTGAAACACCTTTTGGTGAATCTGAATTATTACGTGAAAACAGCAATTTAACTTTATGTAAATATAAAAATATGTTGCCACACATAAAGGAAAGCCCTATAGCATTTTTTTGTGAGCTAGATCATATTCATGAAGTAGGGGAAAGTGATACAACATCTATAGTATTTTGTAAAATATTAGATGAATATATTAATGATGATGTTGTAACAAATACCGCTGGTAATATTATTATAAATCCTGAAAAGGTTAACCCAATTAGTAGATTAGGTTTAAAACATTACAGTGATTTAAATAAAGCTTTTCAAGTAGGTAAAAAATAATGGCAATAGGGATAAGTAAAGGAAAGCATGATGAAGGTTGTCACATTTGTGGAGGCTTCCCTGGTAGCTTACAAAAACCTGTAAATGTACTTTATCAATGTAGTAATTGCGGTTTCTTTACTTGCAATAAACATACTGCTATTGAATTAATGCAAAAAGTTTGCCCTAATTGTAAGTCTCCTAAGTTGCGCTCTGCCATGACTCAAAGTTCAGCTAAAAAAACAAAAAAAGGCGGATTGCCAGGTAGTAGTAACAAAGGATTAGCTACAGAAAAAAACAAAGCTGGTGCTGGTGGCGGGGGTGGAGGGTTTGGTGGTGGTGGTGGTGG
>JALTLI010000019.1 GCA_027005635.1 Alphaproteobacteria bacterium | reverse complement strand
TTTGTAGTTGTTGATCCGGGTACTGCCCCATTTGAAAAATTCCAAGTAATCACAGAAGAAGAATACATGGAAGCACAAGATGAATACGGTGATGATTCATTTGTTGCAGAAATTGGTGCAGAAGCCATTCGTACTATGTTACGTGATATTGATTTAGTAAAAGAACAAGCAGAACTTTCTGCTCAATTAAGTGATGATTTACCAGATGTACGTCGTCGTAAAATTGTGAAAAAACTTAAAATTATTAATGCTTTTGTCGGTTCTAATAACCTTCCTGAGTGGATGATTTTAGATGTTGTTCCTGTTTTACCACCAGAACTTCGCCCATTAGTACCTCTAGATGGTGGTCGTTTTGCTACATCTGATTTAAATGATTTATACCGTCGTGTTGTAAACCGTAACAACCGTTTGAAACGCCTACTAGAGCTTCGCGCTCCAGAAATTATTGTGCGTAATGAAAAACGTATGTTACAGGAATCTGTTGATGCGCTATTTGATAATGGTCGTCGCGGTAGAATTATTACAGGCGCAAACAAACGTCCACTTAAATCTTTAGCTGATATGCTTAAAGGTAAACAAGGTCGTTTCCGTCAAAACTTACTTGGTAAACGTGTGGATTATTCTGGTCGTTCAGTTATTACTGTTGGTCCTGAACTTATGTTACACCAATGTGGTTTACCTAAAAAAATGGCACTAGAATTATTTAAGCCATTTATTTATAACCGTTTAGAAATGGCTGGTTTAGCTCCTACTATTAAAACTGCTAAACGTATGGTGGAACGTGGTGATACAGAAGTTTGGGATATTCTAGAAGAAGTTATTCGTGAACACCCAGTTATGCTTAACCGTGCTCCAACTCTTCACCGTTTAGGTATTCAAGCATTTGAACCTAAACTTATTGAAGGTAAAGCAATTCAATTACACCCACTTGTTTGTACTGCTTTTAACGCGGATTTTGATGGTGACCAAATGGCTGTACACATTCCATTATCACTTGAAGCTCAAATTGAAGCTCGTGTGTTAATGATGTCTACAAATAACATTTTAACTCCATCAAATGGTAAGCCAATTATTGTACCATCACAGGATATTATTCTTGGTTTATACTGGTTATCACTAGCTCGTTGGGGTGAAAAAGGTGAGGGAACTGTATTTGCAGATATTGCTGAAATTGAACATGCTCTTTATGAAGGCACTGTTACTTTACATAGCCGTGTTAAAGGTCGTTTCCGTGGTAAACGTGTAGAAACTAGTGTTGGTCGTTTAATTTTGGCTCAATTATTACCTGAACATCCAGAATTATCATTTAATTTAATTAATAAAACTTTAACTAAAAAAGAAATTGGTAATTTAGTTCATCAAATTTACTTACATTGTGGACAAAAAACATGTTGTATGTTTGCAGACCATGTTATGCAACTAGGTTTTAAACATGCTGCTAAGGCTGGTATTTCATTTGGTAAAGATGATATGCTTATCCCTGATAGTAAATATACAATGGTAGATGAAGCCAAAGAAGAAGTTAAACGTTTTGAAGAACAATACATGAACGGTTTAATTACTTCTGGTGAAAAATACAACAAAGTTATTGATATTTGGCAACGTACAACTGATATGGTTAAAGATGCTATGATGGCTGGTATTAGTGATCAAGAAATAGATTACAAAGGTGAAAAAGTAATTCAACCTTCTGTAAACCCTGTATTCATGATGGCGAATTCTGGTGCTAGGGGGTCAGTTACTCAAATGCGTCAGCTTGGTGGTATGCGTGGTTTAATGGCAAAACCTAACGGTGATATTATTGAAACTCCGATTACTGCTAACTTCCGTGAAGGTTTGAATGTGTTAGAATACTTTATTTCTACCCACGGTGCTCGTAAGGGTCTAGCTGATACAGCGCTTAAAACTGCTAACTCTGGTTATTTAACTCGTCGTTTAGTTGATGTATCTCAAGATTGCGTAATTGTTGAAGAAGATTGCGGAACAGATTTATACATTAATGCAGCAGATATTACAGCTGATTCTGGTAACGTAATGGAACCATTAGGTGATAGATTACTTGGTAGAACAATTGCTGAAGATTTAGTTAATCCATTAACTGGTGATATCATTGCTACAGCTTCAACTCTACTTGATGAAAATATGATTAGAGAAATTGAAGTTGCAGGTATTGAAACTGTTAAATTACGTAGCCCGCTAACTTGTGAATCTCGTGGTGGAATTTGTGCTACTTGTTACGGACGTGATTTAGCCCGTGGTACAGCAGTTAACCTTGGTGAAGCTGTTGGGGTTATTGCAGCGCAAAGTATTGGTGAACCTGGAACACAGCTTACCATGCGTACTTTCCATATTGGTGGTACAGCATCTGCTGGTACAGCCGTTTCTTCTGCTGAGGCAGAACGTGATGGTAAAATATCGTACAAAGATATTGCAACAAGTACTAACTCTGATAACGAAATTGTAGTTATGAGCCGTAATGCTGAGCTTGTAATGACAGATAAAAATGATAGAGAACGTGAACATTATAAACTACCTTACGGTTCTGTAGTTAAAGTTACAGATGGTCAGGATGTTAAAACAGGTGAAAAACTTGCCGATTGGGATCCTTACACATTACCAATTCTTGTTGAAGCAAATGGTATTGTTCAATTTATGGACTTAAAAGAAGGTGTTACAGTTAGTGAAACAACTGATGAAGTTACTGGTATTTCCAACAAGGAAATTGTTGATTGGAAACATCAGTCTCGCTCAGCATCTGATCTTAAACCATCTATAGTATTAGTAGATAAAAAAGGAAATGTTATAACCTTACCTAATGGTTTACAAGCTATGTACCAACTTCCTGTAGGTGCTATTATCTCTGTTGAAGAAGGTAAAGAGCTTGTAGCTGGTGATATTATTGCTAGGTTACCTAAAGAATCTCTAAAATCTAAGGATATTACTGGTGGTCTACCACGTGTGGCTGAACTATTTGAAGCTCGTAAACCTAAAGATAGTGGGGTTATTTGTGAAGTTTCTGGTATAGTATCATTTGGTAAGGAACTTAAAGGTAAACGTAGAATTGTAATTACTCCTAATGAGGGTGACCCACAAGAATACCTAATCCCTAAAGGTCAGCACCTTAACGTACGTGATGGAGACTTTATCGAAGCTGGTGAAATGATTATGGAGGGGGCTAAAGTTCCTCAAGATATTCTTCGCGCCCAAGGTATGGAGGCTTTAGCTGAATACATGATTGGTGAAATCCAAGCTGTTTATCGCTTACAAGGTGTAACAATTAATGATAAACATATTGAAGTTATCATGCGTCAGATGCTCCAAAAAGTTGCAATTACTCGCCCAGGTGAATCAACATTTGTTACAGGTGAACTTGTAGACTTAGAAACCGCGCTAGAAGAGAATGATCGTTTAGCATTAAGTGGTAAAGTTGGTTGTGAATATGAACCACAGTTGCAAGGTATTACAAAAGCTAGTTTAACAACTCGCTCATTTATATCTGCAGCATCTTTCCAAGAAACTACTAAGGTTCTTACTGAAGCAGCTGTTGCTGGTAAGCAAGATAGCTTAGAAGGCTTGAAAGAAAATGTGATTGTTGGTCGTTTAATTCCTGCAGGTACAGGACGTATGCTTTCAGAAATGCGTCAATCAGAACTTGCAAAAGATGTAACTCCAATTGAAATAAGCACATCTGAGTTTGAAAATCCTGCTTTTTAAGTAGTAGTTTTCAATCAATAATAAACCCCGCTATATGCGGGGTTTATTATTGATTGAATCGCTATAATTACTTACAAGCAGAGCAACTATTATTTTTAGGCCAAACATTCCAAATTGATGCTGCTACTAATAATAAAGCACCAGAATAAAACATTATATTATTTTCTAAATAAAATTTACCCATAAATAATTCTACAGAACCTACTGTACCTATAATTAATGGTGCATAACCTCGGCGATTTTTGGCTTTCCAAGCTAACGATGCAAGTGAAACAATTAACATAACCGCAGTTACTGGCATAATATAAGCAGTATAATTTATAAAACTTATACCCATAGCACTAAGTAAACCAGCATAAAGTGGCCAGCATGCTGGGCAAGTTAATACCGGAGATGCTGCTATAAGTGATGCCAAAAGTGAAGGTATAGCTAATAATATTTTTTTCATATAGTTTATCTTTCTAGAGCTGTTAAAATTAGTTCTGCACTTGGTACTCCAGTCATATCTGGGTAAATTCGGCAGTTTCCTGTTGCGCAACAATCAGCTTTACCACCAGCTACATCTTTACCATTTACTAAAATAGTAGGTGAGCCGTAGCCATCAACATAATCTGGTGCATCGCTTGCATTTTGATCTATTTCTTTCCATTTTTCGCTAATCCCTGCTTTTTTGCAAGCTGATTTTATGCTTTCTCTTGCTTTTTCAATATTTGGACACCCTGCAAAATATATTAATTCTATAGTCATTGTTTATTTCCTTTATCTAAGTTTTTAATAATAGGACAATTATCATTAATATTATTTTTACATTCTACAATTAATTGTTTAAGCTCGGTTTCTATCTTTTTTAGCTCTGTTATTTTTGTAGTAACTTCATCTAGTTTATTTTTAGCCAAGTTACGTATATTTACACAGCTAGTATTAGTTACTTCTTTCAAAGATAACAACTCCTTAATTTGCTTTAAAGTAAAACCAAGTTTTTTTGCGCCAAGTATAAAATTCATTCTATCTATAGAGTTTTCATCAAATTCTCTATAGCCAGAATCTCTAATATGAGTAGGGGTAATTAGCCCTTCATTCTGGTAATAACGAATTGTATCTATACTTGTATTAACAATTTTTGCTAGTTTACCTATTAACATAATTTTGTCCTCTTATTTATAGTATGGGGTATGGTGTATAGTCTAGAGTCAAGTGTAACATGAAATATTTTATAAACAAAAAAAATCCCCGCAATTAGCGAGGATTTTTTTATAAGAACTAAAACCTATCGGTTATAGAATTCAACAACTAAGTTAGGGTTCATTTGAACAGGGTAAGGTACTTCTTCAAATGATGGTTTGTGATTAAACTTAGTAGTAAAGTTTTTAGCATTAGTTGTCATGTATTCTGGTACTTCACGTTCCATTTTTTCAACTGCTTCCATTACTAGTGGAATTTTACGACTTTTTTCACGTACTTCAATAATATCACCAGCTTTTACACGGTATGAAGGAATGTTAACAACTTTTCCATTTACCATAATATGCTTGTGGTTAATAAGTTGACGAGCAGAAAATACTGTAGGAACAAAGTTAGAGCGGTAAACAACTGCATCTAAACGAAGTTCTAGTAAGCCAATTAGGTTTTCAGATGTATCACCTTTTTGGTTAGAAGCTTCTTTGAAAATACGTAAAAATTGTTTTTCAGAAATGTTACCATAGTAACCTTTAAGTTTTTGTTTTTCACGTAATTGGATACCGTAAGGTGTTAAACGCTTACGACGAGCACCATGTTGACCAGGACCAGTTTGTGTTTTGTTTGTTGGGCATTTGTCTCTTCCCCAAAGGTTTTCACCTAGTTGACGACAAATTTTATATTTAGATGTAACGCGATTAGCCATGTTGATTTTCTCCATTTGTTTTATACTTACAACAAGGCTTTTCCTTGTTGTTTCTGGTGCAGCTTTCGTTTGTATAACGCCTCTATCGCAAAGTAAATTTACTCCATAGAGTGTCTGCAATTGTGTTTTTATGCTAAATATCTATATATGTCAATAAAAACATGTTAAAAGATAGTATGAAATTTAAATTAGTAACAAATTTAAAGCCCAAAGGAGACCAACCCAAAGCAATTAATGGGCTGGTTAACGGTTTAGCTTGTGATAAAAAAGATCAAACATTATTAGGCGTAACAGGTAGCGGTAAAACTTACGTTATGGCTAAAGTTATAGAAAAATGCCAAAAACCAACCATTGTAATGGCACATAATAAAATTTTAGCAGCCCAACTTTATGAGGAATTTAAGGAGTTTTTTCCCGATAATGCAGTGGAATATTTTGTATCATACTATGATTATTACCAGCCAGAAGCATACGTGCCACGCAAAGATTTATTCATAGAAAAAACCGCCGCCATTAATGAACAAATTGATAGAATGCGTCACTCTGCAACCCGTTCTTTTCTTGAACGTCGAGATACAATTGTTGTGGCATCTGTTTCTTGTATTTACGGTATTGGTGATCCTGAAAGCTATACAACCATGACTATCCCAATTGTTGATGGTGATACAGTGGATAGAGATTTACTTATAAAACGTCTGACCGAGCTACAATATACTAGAAATGATACAGGATTTGTACGCGGAACATTTCGTGTTAAAGGAGATACATTAGATGTTTTTCCTTCACATTTAGAAGATACTGCATGGCGAATTTCTATGTTTGATGATTATGTTGAAGAGCTTCGTTCTTTTGATCCATTAACTGGTAAAAAAATAGCTAAATTGAAAAATTTAATTATTTATCCTAATAGTCATTATGTTGTACCAAAGCCAACTATTATAAAAGCTATGAAGGCAATTAAAGCAGAAATGAAAGAAACCGTTGCAAATTTTGAAAATGCTGGAAAATTACTAGAAGCACAACGCTTGCAAGAAAGAACAACCTTTGATTTAGAAATGATGCAAGCAACAGGATATTGTAATGGTATTGAAAATTATTCTCGTCATTTAGCGGGCAGGGAGGCTGGCACTCCACCAGCAACACTATTTGATTATTTACCAGATGACGGTTTGTTACTTGTTGATGAAAGTCATGTTACTGTGCCACAAATTGGCGGTATGTCTAGGGGGGATTTTGTCCGTAAAACAACCTTAACTGAATATGGTTTTAGGTTACCTTCTGCCATTGATAACCGTCCTTTGAAATTTGATGAATGGAATGAACGACGTCCGCAATCTATCTTTGTTTCTGCTACTCCAAATAAGTGGGAACTTGATTTAAGTGATGGTTATATCCAAGAAATGATTGTTAGACCAACAGGTTTAATTGATCCTGAAGTTGAAATTAGACCAATTGAAAACCAAGTTGATGATTTAATGCATCAAGTAAAACTTGTTACAAAATCTGGTTTTAGAACTCTTGTTACAACTTTAACTAAAAAAATGGCTGAACAATTAACTGAATACCTGCATGAACATGGAATAAAAGTTCGTTATATGCACAGTGATATAGATACTTTGGAAAGAGCAGAAATTGTTAGAGATTTAAGATTGGGTGAGTTTGATGTTTTAGTTGGAATAAACTTACTACGTGAAGGCTTAGATATGCCTGAAGTTGCCTTGGTTGCTATTTTAGATGCAGATAAAGAAGGGTTTTTGCGTTCAACAACATCTATTATCCAAACCATAGGAAGAGCAGCACGTAACGAACACGGTAAGGCAATCTTATATGCCGATAAAATTACTGGTAGTATGAAAACAGCTTTAGATGAATGTGATAGAAGAAGAAAAATTCAGCAAGATTATAATAAAAAACACAATATAATACCTAAAAGTGTAATTAGAGGTGTTAGAGAAAGCTTGAAAGAGCTACAAAATGAAGCACAAAGTAGTGAACGATTAAAAGTATTTAAATATGCAGGTACAGCAAAAGAGTTAGAAAAAGAAATAACTAGATTAAAAAAAGAAATGATACTTTTTGCCGAAAACTTAGAGTTTGAACAAGCCGCAGAAATACGTGATAGAGTTAAAATATTAGAAGAGCAGCAGTTAGGTATATAGATGTATACACTTAACGTATTTACTTTAGCTAAATAGTATTCGATTTTGCTAAACCCCCGCTTTTTATCCACAATTCATAATGCAAGTAAAAAAATATTTTTTATTTGTATTACAAACTGTTGATTTTTTATTTAACTATTTGTAATTATTATTAAATAT
>JALTLI010000018.1 GCA_027005635.1 Alphaproteobacteria bacterium | reverse complement strand
TATATCGTGTACCAGTTACCTTACATGAAAATGGCTTAGATGAGGCTGTACTTAATTATTTCCGCTTAGGTGCGCCAAAACCTCGCTTAGATGACTGGAACCATTTTAGCGATATTTATAAAAACCCTCCTAAAAAAGCAAAAATTACAATTGTAGGTAAATATATTCAACTTGGTGATGCTTATAAATCTCTTCATGAAGCGCTTATTCACGGTGGGCTTGCCCATGATATGGGGGTAGATATTGATTTTTGTGATGCAGAAACACTAGAAAATAAAACTGATGAAGAAATTGCAGAACGTTTTGCAGAAACTGGCGGAATATTAGTTCCTGGTGGTTTTGGCTCCCGTGGAACTGAAGGTAAAATAAAGGCTATTCAATATGCACGTGAAAACAATGTTCCATACTTTGGAATATGCCTAGGTATGCAAATGGCAGTAGTAGAATTTGCACGTAATGTTTGCGGTTTAACAGGTGCTGGTTCAACCGAATTTACCGAAGATTTAGGAGAACCAAAACAACCAATTATTGGCTTGATGACTGAATGGGAAACTGAAACTGGAAAAACCAAGCGTAACAGCAAAACAGATTTAGGCGGAACAATGAGGTTGGGTGCATACCCATGTAAAATTGAAAAAGATACTCTTGCTTATAAATGTTATGGTAAAATTGATATCCAAGAACGCCACCGTCACAGATATGAATTTAACTCTAACTATAAAAAACAGCTAGAAGATGCAGGCTTAGTATTTTCTGGCATGTCACCATGTGGAACACTTGCTGAAATTGTTGAAATACCAAATCACACTTGGTTTTTAGCCGCACAGTTTCATCCAGAATTTAAATCTAGTCCATTAAAAGCTCACCCAGTTTTTGCATCTTTTGTTAAAGTTTCTTCTAAGAAATTTGTTACAGAAACACCAAAATTAGAAGTAGCTTAAACTATAATGAAAGGATTAAAATGAACAATCAAAAGCATGCTAGGTGTATAAAAATAGGTGGTGGAGACGTTAAAGAAGTAATTTTTGCTAACGATAAACCATTTTCATTAATATGTGGTCCATGTGCTTTGGAAAGCAGAGACATAGCCATGACTGCCGCAGAAGAAATTACAAAAATTTGTGAAAAACTTGGTATTAGCTATGTTTTTAAAAGTTCTTTTGATAAAGCAAACCGTAATTCCATTCAAGGTAAAAGAGGCTTAGGAATTGATGATGGCTTAGAACTTTTAGCTGAAATAAGAGAAACTTTTGAAGTGCCAATTATTACAGATATCCATGAAAGCTACCAAGCAAAAATAGTTGCTGAAGTTGCGGATATTTTACAAATCCCATCTTACCTTTGCAGACAAACAGATTTACTTATAGCAGCAGCAAAAACAGGTAAAGTTGTTAATATTAAAAAAGGACAATTTTTAGCCCATGCCTTAATGGTTAATGCAGTTAAAAAAATGGAAGATTCTGGCAGTAATAAAATTATGTTAACCGAACGAGGGTCAACTTTTGGTCTTGATGATTTAGTAGTGGATATGCGCTCATTTCCTATAATGAAAGAAACAGGCTACCCAGTCATTTTTGATGCAACCCATAGCGTGCAATATCCTGGGGCTAACGGTACATCATCTGGCGGAGAACGTAAATTTATTGAACCACTAGCCAGAGCAGGGGCAGCAATTGGTGTAGCTGGCTTTTTTATGGAGGCTCACCCAAACCCAAGCATAGCAATTAGTGATAAAGCTAACCAAATCCCAATAGATAGACTAGAAGGTTTGCTAAAAGGCTTAAAAGCAATTGATGAAGTTGCAAAATCTACGCCTTATGAAAATATTCCTAGTGATGAATAAAGCTACAGTTGCATAAAAGTTGTGATCATGTAAATAACTTCTAGTCATTTATGCTATTTTGTTGAGCTTAGTTAATTCTAATAGTAGTATGAGAAATATTCTAT
>JALTLI010000017.1 GCA_027005635.1 Alphaproteobacteria bacterium | reverse complement strand
CTTGCATTTTTTCCTGTATTAATAATTTATCCTCTGAATCTAATTTTATATTTGTTGCTTTGATATTTACTTGCATAAATAAATTATTAATACTTATTTAATTACTTTAATAAATACACAACACTGCCTCAATATTAGTAGCTGTACACACCTTACTCAAATCGCAATTACCTGCATTAGAACTGTTAGTATAATAATCTGATGTGTCTTGATAAGCACAAGAAGGATCAGTAGAATTAGCACCAAACCAATCACCACCTACTGTACAACTATCACAAGAATTATCATTAGGATTGCAAGTTTTGCTAGTATATCTCTTAGCCAGAGTAGCGCCTGTTGGGCAAGTAGAACCAGCTACAATAACAATGGTACCTGGTGCACTAGGAACTGAAGCCGGAGGATTTAAATCTACTTCATCTACAACAATTTTGTTAGTATCAATATTACCACTAGTATTAATATTACCAATAATATTAACATTACCACTAGTATCAATGTTACCATCTTTATTAATTTTAAAAACTTCTGTATTACCTTTTTTTAATAATACAAAATTACCTTCAGCATTACCTTTTATTTGACCTAAAAGTAAATTCTCATCAGCTGCTAGCTGTAAAGTGCTGGTACCAAACATAATACCATCAAGCACATGAAATCTGGTTTGTGGATCATCAAGACCAATACCAACTTTACCACCGTACTTAGGTATTATAAGAGCATTTTCAGATTGCTGTAAACTAACCGTTAAACCACCTTTAATAATACCCTTTCCTACAACTTCCAAATCTTTACCTAATCTAGATAAATTTTGAGACTGGCCTTTGGCAATATAAAAATACCCTATCACAGCAACTAGAATTACCAATATAGTAGTTAAATAAATATATGAATTTTTTTTAAAAATATCCATATTTAAAATTATTAAAAAATTAATACAATTTTATAATAACATAAAAATTTACAATAAAAAACCCTCTGCGATATGTTTTGCGCAGAGGGTATGTTTGTCAAAAATATATTTCTTGCTTAGTGTATATGTCATAAAAAAACAAACCACCATTTACAGTAGCAGTAATATACATCTGATATTTATCTGCTATCAAAATAGTTACTTTGCCACCATACATACCATCATAATCTACCACTACCACATCATTAATAGGACAAGGCTTGCCATCGCTTACATCATAACTGCCAATATCAACAGAATCTACAAAATCTCCAGCTGGCGTGTATTCCATGCGCATCTGTTTACTATCAAATCGAGCAAAAGAATAATAATTACCAGAAAATTTTCTAACTATAAGTTTAGGATAAGGACCAAGATCCAGAATAGAAAACTCTCGATGCCACAACAGATTCAAACCTAAATCATAAGACTCTAAAAGAAGGTTTCTGTTATTATCAATACCTTGCACCACAATCCGCTGATTTAGCGAATCATACATAATGTTATACATAGTATTGGTAAAGTACTGAGTCAAGCCTGTTTTTAGACTACGCACAAACCCACCGTAAACATCAAGATAATAAATATCATTGCCAACTGCCACTATCTTACTTAACTGCATTGGATAATCTTTGATAAAACTTAAGCTACTGTCAAATTCAAAAATACCAACTACACTACCTGGAGCATTATAATAAAATACATATATATTACCATTATTAGTGGTAACTAAATCACGAACAATAATGTTTTTATGATAAGGATCCAAGATAACAGTTGTATCTAACCTGCCATCAGCAAAATACCGTGACACAAATCCTGAGTTTGTAGTATTGATATAACCAGAAAAATAAACCATATTACGATTATCTGTATGAACAGCTTTAACTTTTTGATTTAATTGTCTAACAAAAAGATTGCTTTTTATTACATTGAACACCAGAACTTGTTTTTCTAAAACTGAACCAGATACAGATAAAATACTGTCTAGTGTTACAATAACCTCAGAACCATACA
>JALTLI010000016.1 GCA_027005635.1 Alphaproteobacteria bacterium | reverse complement strand
ATGTCTGTCCATCTATTTGGGCGTGGAGAAGGGGTAGAGCTAAAAAAATGGCGAAATATTTAGATAATCTATTTCTTTTGTTCCCATTTGAAAAAAGTTTTTTTGATAAATACAACCTTGATACAACTTTTATTGGTCACCCTGTTACTCAAAGAAATATACCAGTTTCAAAGGCTGATTTTAATAATCCAATACTTGCAATACTTCCAGGGAGTAGAAAAAAGGTTATTCAAAGAATGTTACCAATTATGCTTGAAACATTTGAAAAATTACAAAAAGATATACCCAATTTACAAGCTATTATTCCTTTAGCAGATGAAAAACATATTAAATATATAGATAAAAAATTACCTAAAGGGGTAAAAATCATTACTGCTAACAGGTTTGAAAGTTTAGCAAAATGTAATGCAGCATTAGCAACTTCAGGTACATCTAACCTAGAGCTTGCAGTGGCAAAAATACCTATGGTTATTACTTATACCGTTTCTGATTTTACTTATATTCTTACTAAAATTATTGCGCATATTCCTTACGCTAGCCCTATTAATTGGGTTTTAAATGAGGGGAATGAATTTAAAAAAGGTGTTGTAGAATTGTTACAAGTTGATGCAACAAGTTCTAACATGTATAAACATATTTTACCTTTGTTAAATGATACAAATAAACGTAAAGAACAAATAAAAATCCTTGAAGAAACAATATCTAAGCTATCAGCTTCTAATATAAATAGCTCTGAAAAAGCAGCTGAAGTAGTTATTTCTTATCTATCTAAATAGTAGTATTTCAACATAATTAATTGTATTTAAATAACTTTTGGCACGTTGCTTGCTTGTTTACCTGTAATTCCAATTTAAGGAGAGGAAACAATGAAGACAATAACAGATATAAATAATACGGCATTAGCCAAAAAACAAAGACATGAAGAACTGCTTGGAGAAATAACTAAACTCCGTAAAAAACTCATTATGCAGGAAGATAAAATTCAAAAGCTTAGTAAGCAAGCATTAGAAGATACTCTTACAGGGCTTGCCAACAGAAGGGCTTTTGATAGGGCTTTAAAGCAATCGCTATCTGATTATAAACGTTACAATTATGTTGGCGCTATTTTGCTTATAGATGTTAACCAGTTTAAATCTGTTAATGATAGTTTAGGTCATTTAGCTGGTGATGAAATTCTCAAACATGTAGCAAATATTATACAAGTTCATACTCGTGAAACAGATTTTATTGCGCGTATCGGAGGAGATGAATTTTGCGTTATTCTTAAAGAAGCCACCCCCCTAGATGCAGAACTAAAAGCTGTTGAGCTTGAAGCTTCTATTGCTCATACTCCATGTTGGTATGAAGGTAGAGAAATTCATACCAGTGTTAGTATTGGTGCTTGTTCATTTAGTGAATCTTCCAACTTTATTAAAATTATGGAAAAAGCTGATAAGGCTATGTATGCCAATAAACATTCAGAAGTTGTTCATACAAACATATAAATAACATATTATATTTGTAATTTTGGGGTACTACTTATAATTGGTAGTACCTTGTTTTTTTTATATGATATATATCAAGCATATATATAAATTTATTTTTTAGTGGATTTCTAAATATTAATATGTCATTTTTATTTAAAGTATACATTTATAAAGGTTGCATTGAATATGAGCAAAAGAGATAAAACTATTGAAAGTATGATGAGTGCTGCTATAGAAGGTAGCCAAATTGTTTCAGAAGATATGTCTGCTGATGGTGTTTCTACTGCTGATCTTATTGCTGAAATGACATCTTTAAAAAAGCAAATTGAAAAACAAAGAAGTATTATTGTTTCCTTAAAAAAAGATGCTATGAGTGATCCTTTAACTAACCTTGCAAATCGTAGAGTCTTTGAAAAAGAGTTAAAACGCTCAATAGCTGTAGCAAAACGTTATAATCGTCAAAATGCATTATTAATGGTTGATGTGGATAAATTCAAAGAAATAAATGATACATACGGTCATGTTGCTGGTGATGAAGCTTTAGTATTTATAGCTAAGTTGCTTACTAAAAATACAAGACATAATGATGTTGTTGCTCGTATTGGTGGTGATGAATTTTGTGTTATTTTGAATGAGCTTTCTTGTGAAGAAGATGCAGCTGAGAGAGCAAGAAAATTAACTCAAATAATAAGTGAAAACCCTTGTAAATTAAGTGATGGTACTAGTTTTTATGTTAATGTGAGTATTGGCTATCAAATATTTAATGGTAATTCAGAAGCCTTAAATATTATGCAACATGCAGATTCTAGTATGTATAATCAAAAAGATATTTCAAATAGCATATAAGAAAATGCCTAATCTAAAACAGATTGAAGATATTTTAGCACAAACTCAATGTGGTGAATGTGGTTATGATGGTTGTAGCCCTTATGCAGAAGCAATATTAAATGAAGATATTGCAATTAATAGATGCAGACCAGGTGGTGAATTAGTTATAAAAAAACTAGCTAAGCTATTAAATAAGCCTATTATTCGACCAGCATTACCACAAGAAAAAATAAGTACTGCAAATATATTAACTAGTTGTATTGGTTGTACTTTGTGTATTCAGGCCTGTCCTACCGATTGTATTACAGGGGCTCCGCGTAAATTACATACTGTTAATAATTATAATTGTAGTGGTTGTAAGCTGTGTGTTAAAATTTGCCCTGAAAACTGTATTGATATTATACCTAATCCAGAGTTTTCTTTTGTTGAAAACCTTTCTCAAGATGAAAAAGATAAGTGGCAAGAAAATAGAAGAAATGAAATTCTAGATTTAGTTATAAAGCGTAATAATAAGGCAAATAAAAAGTTAAAAACTAAAAAGAAAAATATAAAAGAAGCAAGTTTATCTGAAGAACAACTAGAGCTAATTAATAAAGCTAGAAAAAAATCAAAAGATAAATATTCCACAAAAAATAAATAAGAAAGAAACCATTATGCATATATTATTATATAGAACTGCACTATTATTTTCAGCTGGTGCATTTGGCGGATTAATAAACTCGTTAACTGTTTGGTTGTTTGGAATATACGGAATTAATGCTATGCTCAGTGTTCCTATTCAACCAGATTTAACTCCTCAATGGCTTTATCCTCGTTTAGTTTGGGGTGGTTTATGGGGAGCAATTTTCTTTTTATTAGAGTTTAGAAAAAACAGACCTTCATTTTTAGTTTCATCAATTTTTGCATCAATAGGTCCTTCGTTAGGTATGTTTTTAGTGGTATTTCCACATAAAGTTGGCAAAGGATATTTTGGTTTAGATATGGGAGATTTTACCCCAATGTTAGTATTATTTTTTAATTTTGTATGGGCTTTAGCAACTTTATTATTATTTCGTTATTTATATAAAAATAAATAGTTATTTTGTTAGAATAGTGTTATAAATATCGCAAACAAATTATTTCAAAAAGGGGTATAAATATGATTAAACCAGATACATGGATAAGAGAAAAAGCAATGAAAGATGGCATGATTGAGCCATTTGTAGAAAGCCAAAGAGGTGAAGATGTTATTTCTTACGGTGTATCATCTTACGGGTTTGATGCAAGAGTAAGCGATGAATTTAAAATTTTTACTAATGTAAATAATGCAATTGTTGATCCTAAAAACTTTGATGAACAATCATTTGTAGAATTTAAAGGTAAAGAATGTATTATTCCACCAAATTCATTTGCCCTAGCAAGAACAGTTGAATATTTCCGTATTCCACGTGATGTTCTTGTTGTTTGTGTTGGTAAAAGTACTTATGCTCGTTGTGGTATTGTGGTAAATGTTACTCCGCTAGAGCCAGAATGGGAGGGGCATGTTACCTTAGAATTTTCAAATACTACACCGCTTCCTGCTAAAATTTATGCAGGTGAAGGTGCTTGTCAGTTCTTATTCTATGGTGGTGATGGTGAATGTGAAACTTCTTACGCAGATAGAAAAGGTAAGTACCAAGGACAAACTGGGGTTACATTGCCTCGTATTCTTACAAAAACTGCTTAAGCTTGTGACAAAACTAATACTTGCGTCCCAGTCTCCGCGTCGGCAACAAATGCTGAAGGAACTGGGACTTTCTTTTGATATTATTCCTGCTGATATTGATGAAACACCTTTTAAAAATGAACAACCTAAAAAATATGTTGAACGGGTTTGTCTAGATAAAGCTAAAAAAATCGCCTCAGAAAATCCAAATTGTACAGTTCTTGCTGCTGATACAACATGTGTACTTGGCAGAAGAATTATTGGTAAGCCAGAAGATAAAAAAGATGCAGCAAGAATTTTACGTCTATTAACAGGTAGAAGACACAGAGTTTATACAGCTGTTTGTATAATTGATAAAACTGGTAAAATTCGTAATTATCTTTCAGAAAATAAATTAAAGCTTGTAGCAATGAGAGAAAAAGATATCCAAAAATATGTAGATAAAAAAGAAAACTGGTACGGAAAAGCAGGCGGTTTTACCATTGGAATGGCAACTGGTGGGGCTATGGTTGAATGGGTGCAAGGTGATGTAAGCGGTATTTTAGGTTTGCCTTTAGCTAAAACAGTTAACCTGCTTAAAGCATGTGGCTATGACTTATGATATTATTTATGAAAGCTGTCCATGGCACACTCGTGTTAGCTTGTTAGATGAACAAGGTAAACTTTTAGGTTTACATTATGACGATGAAAATTTTACTTATATAACAGGTACAATAACTTTAGGCATTGTGCGTAAAATTGTGCCAGCTTTAAATGCTGCATTTGTAGATATCGGTGATATAACAGATGGATTTTTGCCATTAGATACCATTGATGATGATTTTAAAATATTTGAAGGTGCAAAAATTGTTAGCAGAATTACCAAGGAACGAACTGCCGAAAAAGGGGCATCTTTAAATGCTAAGGTTTTGTATGATTATAGTAAGGCTAAAAATTTAGATGCTCCTATTGTATTACAAAAAGCACCTAATGCATTAAGTAGATCATTAATGGATGCTGGTTTAACACCTGTAAATGTTTGGATAAATGATGATAGATTTTATTCTGAAGTTGCTGAATTTGTAGCAGAAGATAAAATATTTACAATAAATTTTCACAAAAATGAAGATATTTTAGAAGAACTTGATGAACAAATAGAAAGTTTAAATTCTTCAACTTTTAAAATTGAAGGTGGTGCTGAAATAATAATTGAACAAACCAGGGCTGTAACTACAATAGATATTGATTCTTCTTCTTTTACAACAGGTAAAATAAATTATAAAAATATTCCTCTACAAGTGAATATGTTAGCAGCAAAAGAAATAGTGCGGATATGTAATTTATTAGATATTGGTGGAAGTATTATAGTTGATTTTATAACTATGCCTAACAGGCAAGATAGAAAACAATTACATAAATATTTAGAAGTATGTTTTGCTAACAGAAGCGAGCGCAAGACAGATGTCATGAAAATGTCTAGGTATGGAATTATAGAGATAAACAGAGAAAAAGGTAACACTAGTTTATTAAAGAAACTAAACTTACCTATTTATGAAGCTGGTAATATTTTACTTAAACTTTGGCGTAAACAGCACTATAAAAACCCAGTTTTCATAAAAACTACCCACGAAACAGCTGATATATTAAAATCTAGATTAACCACCAAATCTTCTCTGGCTTATTTAGGTGTTGCGGTTACTATAGATGTAGCTAATTAATTATTTAACAGCATTTCTATCTTTTAATTTTTGAATTATTTTTTCTTTATTAAATATATTTACTTGTATATCTTGTTTACCACGAATAACGTTTATATCTGCGTCTGTATAGCCTTCTAATTTTAATGCTTTAACAGATAAAGCTAAACCATTTAAAGCAGAAACATACTTAGGATCAATTTCTAACGCTTTTTCAAAAAATGAAGCGGCAATATTGGCTTTTTCTTTAATTAAATATGCATATCCAGCTAAGCTATATGTATGTGGAGCAAAATAAGCTAGTGGTAATAACCTTTTATATATTTCTAAAGTTTTATCTGCATATTCAAGAGCAACTTTATTGTTGCCTAGCCTATCAGCTTGCATTGCTTTACGAAAATAAGAACCACCTAAGTTTATTAGATTATTAGGCGCATAGGGGTCATGTTCAATAGATTCTTCACCTTGCTTAATTAAAGTATCCAAAGAAATTTTTCTTTTACCTTTATAGTTTACCGGAATAGTTCCTCTGTATTCTAGTGTTCTAGCGTTGTATGGGTATATTTTATAGGCTTTATCTAGGCTATCTAGTACTTTATCATTAAAAATATGGGCAGCAGAGTAACTCATAACATATTTCATATATTTAGCAGCTTTTTCTCTGGTTAAATCATCATTAAGTATTTTAACAAAACCAAAAAATAAAATTGAACCTATAATTAAACAAATTACAGGCTTAATTGTGAATTTATAGTTAAAACCAATATTACCAGCAGTTCTATAATGAATAGTAAATAAACCTGTTAATATGCTAATTAATGTCCATGTAATAATTGGTACTATTGGCATTTGGAATGGGAAATCTCCCATTGCGTTAACTCCAACACCGGCAACTGATGTTAATATAAATATACTAATTAAACGGGTATCAGCTGAAGCAGTAGATCTTGCTAATTTGTAGCCCATATATAAAGTAGAAAGAAAGATAGTTATAAATGCTAATCCACCTAAAATACCAGTTTCTACAAAGGCTTGAATAAAATCATTATGAGAACGTTGTGGACGAGCCTCAACAGCATAACCAACCTTAGGAGTTTCATAAATTGCATGATGATACAATGGATAAATCGTTTGAAAATTAGAAAGACCTACACCATTTATTGGGTGATCTGCAATAATTTTTAAGCTATTTAAGAAATAGGCAATACGTGTTCCTACATCGCCAGTTCCCATTCTGGCAATACTAGAAAATTGATCAGATACTTTTTGATTAGTAGCAACATAAATACTGCTTACATTTGAATTAAATTGTGCGGCAAAAATAGTTACAACAATAACAAAACTTAAAATAATTAATTTAAATTTAGATAAAACAGATACTAATAATTTTCTATTTTTATTGTTAGTTAAAACCCAAGTAATAAGAAATAAACTTGCAAAAATAGCTGCAATCCAACTACCTCTACTACGTGTATAAATAAGGAATATTAAACCTAGAGTAAGGCTAATTCCTGCTAAAATTTGTGATACTTTGTGTTTAAATACTAATACTGCATATAGGGCAATTGGTAGCATCATAACCGTATAGCTTGCAGCTAAATTTTTATTAGCAAAAGTTGCTGCTGGTGGTGCAGATTGACGAAATATATCAATAAATGGAGAAACATGCTCCCATAATGGAAATATAGCTGTAATATCTGCATCTTTAATAACAAAAAACTGCAAAATACCTAAAACTGAATTAAAGGTAAATGGAGCAAGTAAAATAGCTAAAATTCCTTTGTACCAATCTTCATTTCTTAGGGAGTATACCAAAAAGAATATCAAACTATAAGATATTAAATGTTTTAAAAACCACCATGATCTTAATGGGTTGTATGCATCTATTATTGATAAAATTGCAAATATTGAAAATATAATCATTGCCCAAACTGAAATTGGCCATTTTAGTTTAATAACTGGTTTACTTGTAAACCAAGAAATAAATAACAAGCCACTTACAAATAAACTAACAGCATGGGCAAGTGTCCATTTCATGTCTGCTCCAACTTCAGGAACAGATGAATCATATAAAACAGGTACAATTAAAAAGAATATTGAAAGTATTAACCTTGAACTTTGAAAAAACCAAACTGGTACTTCATCTTTAGTTGCAATGCAAGTGTTTTTAAGGCAAGAAAACATATATTTATATCCAATTTTATTATTTATGTGATTGATAGTAATTTAACTTAATACTAAAGGCAATATAGTCAATTTTTATTAATAGATAAAGTGTAAAATAACAACAGTGCATTATGTATAGTTATTTTACTTAAAAACACTATATTTATAACAGTTGAAAAGCTATAATTGTTTTTTGTAATATTTAATATACTAGCTATTATTATGTATTTTAACGATAAATTATAAATAAATTTAACTAATTAAAAGTAATTTTTTTAAAATAAAATAACTATATATAAAAACAATTAGATAGCAGGTATAACACTAATATATATTTATAGTATAGTTA
>JALTLI010000015.1 GCA_027005635.1 Alphaproteobacteria bacterium | reverse complement strand
TATTTATTTATTTTTTAAATAATTTATAAATAAAAGGTAATCCTAATAGAAAATAGGCAAAGTCTAAATTTATAGATTTATCTCTTCTTCTAAGTAACAACCACCCATCATGTATGCATCCAGTTGTTTTCATTATATATGGACGTCCAAAACTCATAGAGTTTGATAATATCAAATCTCCATCATGAACAAGGCGAGAATGCCTTACCCCTGAGGGCTTGATTTTTTGTTTTGTGGTACAAATGTATTTATCTACATTTTTAGTATCCCCAATTTTTATCCAATTAACACCATCTGAATCATTCGTGAAATAGTCATTTATAGGTCGTGGAGAACCTCCTCTATTTATTTCAAATAACTCTTCTAATATTATAGAATCAAAAGATGAGTTTATTATTTCTTGTTCAATTATTTTAAACTCTTCCCTATGGTAATAAGGGTCAAAACGTCCACCACAAATTTCAGAAGTGTTAATCATGCTTGATTTCATAATTAAGTACTCCTTTCAATCTTCTTAATAAAATCTTTAATTTGTTTAGATGCCTCTGGTAGCTCTGTACCATCCTTACTTTTTCCTGTAGCCTCATAACCAATATTTTCTATTTCAAGCATTAACACCTCATAATCAAGTATAACTTTTAAAGAACGCTCTTTATATTGCTTTAAAAGCTCTTCTGTTTTTTCATCTTTAGTTAAATTTTTCATTCCTTTAACCTTGGCTTTAACATCTAAAAGTAGTGTTTCTAACTTTTTAGTTGTTTTACTATCATGTTTTCTTAAAAATAGAATTGAAGATTTAACCCCTGCCTTAACGTGAGAAAACGTTGTATTAGGCAATGAAACAATAGCCATAATACGGAATTTTTCACAAATCCAATCACGAACATATTGAAAAGAAGAGTTAGTTAAAACTCCATCAGGTAAAACAACAGCTAATGTACCATCATCTTTTAGGTATTTATAACAACGTTCTAGAAATAGAACTTCTGTACTTTGTGCAGACCTCCACTTAGATTTATTATCATTATCCTCTATTCTATCTTTTAATTCAGAAAACCCTAAATTCTTTTCAAATAACTCATAACTTTTATAATAGTTACATTCATCTGCTTTTATTTTAGAACCAAATGGTGGGTTTGTCATAATAAGGTCAAATGATCCATCTATAAATTCTTGATTATTATTTTCTTCTTTAATAGCATCATTGAGCTTTAAACCATCATTAGTTATTACATTAGTATGACCATCATCATGAATAATCATATTCATTTTAGCTACCCGTGAAATTTGTTCATTAATTTCCACCCCATACAAACGTTTTTCTGCAAAATCATGCCAGTATTTATGCCATGCCGTACCTCTATCATCATAAATATCATCTGCTTCATCTCTGACCTTTTTTAAGGCATGAAGTAAAAATCCGCCACTTCCGCAAGATGTATCTAATACTTTATCAGCTCTATCTATATCCAATGATTCAACTATAAATTTAACTATATTATTAGGTGTAAAATATTGCCCAAAATCTCCTCTAAAGAAGTCGCTCATAAAACTTTGAAATGCTAAACCTTTTGCATCTAAGTCTGTATTTGATATATGAATATCTTGTAAATACTGAACAACTGTATATATTTTGTTATTATCTAACTTAATATCTTCTTTAAATACTTCTGGGTCTTTTTTTCTGCCATGCTCATATAGGCTTTTAACACGTTTTGCTAATTCTTCTTTTGCTTTTGTTCTATTTGAATCTCTTTCATCTTCTGGGTAGTATATTATCTGAAAGTCATACGGCTTACCTTTGCTTCTTGGGTCATTTTCTTTCCAACGCTCATCCCATATTTTACAAAATATAAGTTTGTCTAATTCATCAAATGCAGTTGTTGGGGCTAACGCACCACCACCCCATAAAGCATCATGAGCAGATTTAAATTTCTGAATTAAACCACCTTGTGTGCTAACTTCTGGTTCACGAGAGCCTTTAATAAATCTACACTGCTGTACATTTTTATCTTTTTTAGGTATATCTGGAATGGCTATTCTATCAACAGGGGCAACTTCTACTATTTCATAGTATTCATCTTTAATGCCAGATGTAATCCAAATATATTTACCCGCTCTTGCATGTGCATAGCTATAACCTTGGTCTACTGCTACTTTAAATTGCCGTTCATTAACACCTTCTTCTTTACATTCAACAACAATTAAAACTTTATCATTCTTATCATTGTAAACTAAGATGTCTGCTTCTCTAGTATCTGCTCCCATTTGAACAGATTCATTTACAGATATATTTTTAGGATTATAATTATACTCATGTATTAATTTTAAGTAACTACGAGCTTGAACAAATTCTTCTGGGTTTTGCAATCTACGACTTGTTTTGTTTTTACAGTTATATTCAATACGAGTAAAATCATCATTTATAATAATGTTTTTATTTTTTAATCCTTCTTGAAATAGTGGGGTGTTTACTAATTCTTTAATTTCTTCTACAGTTTTTGCCATTATTGAAATATATCTTTCTTCTTTATATATATGTAGTTGTGATACTTTAAAATGTATTGTATATACATATAGAATAAAATCAAGAAATAGGTAATAAAGAATTAAAATAATGAATAAACTAAATATATTAAGAAAATGTAAGAAGTAGTTTATGTCTTCAAAAAATGTTATTCATAGTATTGCTTTAATTGCATCTGTTGTAGCTGGTGCATACCTTGGTTATAAACTTACTGAATATTTAGCAGAACCAACCAAAAAAAATAAAACTACTACGCAAAAATATATTGAAGAAATAGATAAAGCAATATCTTCAACCTCTACACAATCAATAAGTGTAATTGCAAGAGCATTAACAATAGGTTTACCTATTATATTTTGGAGTATTTTAAGTAACTTTATATGGGTAACAATGCAATACATTTTCCCAATTCTTAACCCATAAGAACACACTTGGGGGCACTATTGGGGGCATCTGCATAGTTATAATTGAGTATATCTATATAAAACATAATATTACCTGCTTATTGTGAATCCCACACTGTCCGCCATTTTTCCCTTGGGCGACGTCCAACAAAATCCATTTTACATAGCTATGAATATAGTACTTATTTATTATCATATATGACTTTATCAGCTAGCTTTAATAATTCTTCTGGACTGTTAGCATCTTCTGGGTAACTTGCAACACCTATGCTTGCACCAACTTGTATGGTTTTACTTCTATATTTAAATGACTTAATTGTAAATGCTTTTATTTCGACAATATATTTCAAGGCTTTTCTCTGTTTCTTTTTGGTAGTAAAATACAGAATTCATCTCCACCAACTCTTGTAACCATACTTCCTTTTTGGGTAATTAAACCACTTTTACCCACTCCTACAACAATTATAAGAACACTAGCTCCAATAAACAGGCTTAAACAAGCAAATATAGCAGAATTAACATCGAGTGCTACAATGGCATAACGGCTAAAGACAGTATCTAATGCCCAAAATATAACCGTTAAAAATGCGTAAAATAAACCTATTTTCATTATTTTTATTAATTCTTTTTTTATTGTGTAAAGACTAAACTATACCAGCTTATTAAAACTGAAAATATTATTAAAAAGCGGTGTTTTGATTATTTGTTAAGGTAATACATTGATTTAATTAATAATAAAATGGCTCGGCGGTAGGACTCGAACCTACGACCCAATGATTAACAGTCATTTTTATCTCAATAAAACCGTTCCCAAAAATGTAACAAAAGTATTGAATTTCAATAAATTAGTGCCGTTTTGATGGTTTTTGATTGTTGGTAATTGTTGGCTATTATTGAAATCTATTGCACCAAAATTGCACCATTTTATTGTTGGCTTACCCAATGATTGTAAATATATTCTTGCATATACAATTATTGTATTAGCCTTGTCTACTGGTGCCCGTTATAGTGAAATAATGCACTTAAAGTGGAGAGATGTAGATTTAGATAGAGGTATTGCCATATTAGAAAATACTAAAAACAATGAAAGAAGAGCTTTACCAATTACTTCACATGCAAAGGAGCTTTTAACTACATTGTATAGCAAAAAACAAAGCAATTCTGATTATTTGTTTCCTAGAAAAGATGGACTTGCTCCTTTCACAATAAAAAAATACTGGGAAAAAGCAGTGAAAGATGCAGAATTAGAAGATTTTACATTTCATGATTTACGCCATAGTGCTGCAAGCTATTTAGCTATGAATGGAGCAACTTTAGCAGAACTTGCCGATGTATTAGGACATAAAACACTTCAAATGGTGAAAAGGTATGCTCATCTTACAGAGCAACATACTTCTAAAGTTGTAGAGCGTATGAACCGTTCTATTTTTGAAGGGTAATATTATTAAATAAAGATATGTTTTGTTAAACAAATTAATAATCGGCAAAAAGATCGGCAAATGTATGTTATATTTTTGTACTAACACATAAGTTATTAATATGATACTATTGATAAATAAATATGAATATAATCGGCAAAAAGATCGGCAAAAATGACTGAACATATAACACTTATGGAACCAATGTTACCGAGCACTATATCTGAGGAGCTACAGGACCTTGCATTAGAGCTAACTCAAAAAGGTGCCGAGCTTTCTAGTATTTTACATCCTACAGTCCAGCTTGAAGTTGGTAAGTTAGTTCGTTCCATGAATTGTTATTATAGTAATCTTATTGAGGATCACAATACTCACCCAAGAGATATTGATAAAGCTCTTAATAATGATTTTTCAAGTGAACCAGAGAAACGTGATCTACAACTAGAGGCATTGGCTCATATACGCTTGCAAAAAATAATTGATGAAGAGCAATCCTCCATGAATATCACAACTGATTATATTTTATGGTTACATCGTGAGTTTTGTGAAAACCTTCCAGAAGATTTATTATGGGTTGAAAATCCAGATACAGGTAAACGTATAAAAATTATTCCAGGCGAGTTAAGAAAAGGTGAAGTTGCAGTTGGAATACATGAACCACCATTATTTAAGAACTTACCACAATTTCTTAATAGATTTGAAGATGCATATGATTTAACTAAACTCGGTCGTATGGAAAGAATAATTGCAGCAGCTACATCACATCATAGATTATTATGGATTCACCCATTTTATGATGGCAACGGTAGGGTTGCACGTCTTTTATCCCATGCTGTTTTAAAAGAAATAGGCGTTGGTAGCAGTTTATGGTCTGTTGCACGAGGGTTGGCACGTAATGTTGAGGCTTATAAAGCAGCACTTATGGCGGCAGATGAACCACGTAAGGGAGATTTAGATGGACGTGGTAGCCTCAGTCAAAAAGAACTGGCTAATTTTTGCAAATTTTTCTTAAAATTATGCATAGATCAAGTAGATTTTATGAGGAATTTATTGTCTCCAGAAGAGCTGCTAATACGTATTGAAATTTATATTGAAGAAGAAGTGCGAGCAAAAAGATTGCCTGCTGGATCATTCCCATTGGTACGTGAGGCATTAATTGCTGGTAGTTTTGAACGTGGTAAAGCATCTATGCTTACAGGATACAAAGATAGGCAAGCACGTAGCACACTTAAAAGTCTTACAGATGCAGGATTATTAGTATCAGATACATCTAAAGGAGCTGTAAGATTAGGCTTTCCAATTAAAGTTATTGGTAGATGGTTCCCTGCATTATATAATAGTGATTTACAAGTTTAAATTGAGCCATGAGAAATTTTTAATTATATTAAAGTAAAATATATTTTACTTTACCCCTTGAAATACCATCAAAAGTAAACTATAATTTACTATGTAGCAATAAATACAGCTTAAAGTAAAAAGGATTTAACTATGGCGAACCTATTATGGGGAAAAGTATATTTTAAGGATATATTTGCAGGCTATTTGCGTGAAGAGCCTGGTGATCGTATAACTTTTACTTATGACGAAAGTTATATTTCAGCTAAACACCATGCTATTGCCCATACTTTGCCTGTAAGTGAAGTACCACATATTAGTAATAATGGCTTGCACCCATTTTTTGATAATCTTGTATCTGAGGGCTGGCTTGAACATGCACAAAGCCGTTTACTTGGTAAAAGAGAAGTAAAACGTTTTGAGCTATTATTAGCATTTGGTTTTGACTGTGCAGGTGCTGTATCTGTTATTGACCCAGAACCATCAAATTTAACAAAAGCTATGCTTGATATAGATGACCCAAAAGAAATGGCAGTTCTCACAAGTAGGTCATCTCTATCTGGTGTTCAGCCAAAACTAACTGTAATTGCAGAAAATGGAGTATTTCGCCCAGCACGTATTGATGAATTAAGTACACATATTGCTAAATTCCCATCAGCAAACCACCCCAATATTATTGAAAATGAGTACTTAACAACAAAGGCTTTTAAGGCATTGCTACCAGGTGATGATGTTGTAGAACTTAAAATTAGTACAGTTGAAGGGCTTGATGAGAGTGCATTGCTTATAAAACGATTTGATCGTTCAGATGGTGAGCGTATTCATTTTGAAGAGTTTAATCAATTATTAGGTTATCGCTCAAAAGCAAAATATGATGGTTCACATAAAAATATGGCAGATTTTATAATTCAAACAGATAGTTGCCTTCCTACACAATCATATCTGCTTTATAGGCGGATTTTAGCAGGTTTATTACTTGGAAATACAGATATACATTTTAAAAACTTTGCCATGATTCATAGCCCCCAAGGTTTACGTTTTACCCCTTCTTATGACCAAGTGGCCGCATCGTTGTACCAATATAAAACTGTGGCACTTTCTATTGCTGGTTCATCTGAACTACGTATTGGTAATTTAAAACCAGCTAATATTATTAAACTTGGTGAAGATTTTGGTTTATCAAAAGCTGCTATCAACATGGCAGTTAATGGTATCAATAAAAATATTGATGCGGCTAAACAAGCTATATCAGAAGCTGAGTTTGGCTCAAGCAAGCTTAAAAATAATCTTATAACATTGATGGAGAAAAGATGGAACGGAACATTCGCCTTAATTGGCAAAACCTTGTTGAAGAAGCAGTAAAGCGTCGCAAAGAACAAAAACTTACTCAAGAACAGCTAGCTGTTTTAGCAGGTGTTAGCAAGCCTACACTAAATAGTTTTGAGCAGGGTAAAACCAGTATCAAGCTGGATAGTGCTATTAAAATATTAAAGGTTCTAGGGTTAGAGTAAAAAAATACTGAATAGCCCCAAGAAAAGTAGACACCTTGTGAAGAGAATATGTTAAAACAAGAACACACAAGGAGGCTATAATTGCAAAAGGAATAAAGTATATCTGCGGCTGACCATAGGGTTTTCTCAATTGTTGTTACTTTGTTTTCTTTAGCCATGCTTGTACCTTAAATTATATATTTAGTTGTATCTTTATATTAATAAGTAAAATGTACTGTAAAGTATTAGAAATATCAATAAATAAACTCTATTGTTGGTTGTAATTGTTTGGATTTTTAGTGATAGTTAATGATTTAGTTGTTTTATCTACTATCACTTTTATCTTTATACATTCTGCTATCTGCAAATTTTAGTAAATCAGTTGCTGTGTTTGCATCTTTAGGGAAGTTAGCAACACCTATACTAGAGCCAATTTGTACAGGTTCAAATGCTGATGGCACTTGGAATTTTGTGCTTAATCGTTGTTTAATGCTTTTTGTAAGGTTAGTAACTTCATTCTTTTTAGGGTTACGTAACATTATCACAAACTCATCACCACCAATTCTTGCTACTATGGAATTTTTTGGTGTGGAAACGTTTAGTACATCTGCTACTGCTTGGAGTATTTCATTTCCTGCTTCATGACCATAAGTATCATTTACTGGTTTAAACTTATCTAAATCTATAAACAGAACTGTAAATGGTTTGTTTAGCTTTATTGCACCATTCATGGCTTTTATTAAAACTTCTCTTTTTGAAAGATGAGTTAAAGCATCACAAGAGGCAACATTACGGTGATAATTTCTACCAATATTTAAGCCTTGCGTTGTTTTAAATTTTCTTTTGCCATTTGCTTCATGTACAGCATGAACTTCGCTAAGTGGGATACCTAATAACTTTGAGGCTTTTTCATGGCTACCGTTACAAAAATCTAGAGTTTCACAAAGCATGTCATAATCACTTAAACATTCTTCTTTTTCAGCTTGTTTAGCTTTTCTACGTTTGGCTTTTATAGCTGGTATATGTTCATGGACA
>JALTLI010000014.1 GCA_027005635.1 Alphaproteobacteria bacterium | reverse complement strand
CTCAATTTTTTGCATTACTGTTTTAATTTCTTCATCTTTTAAGGTTCTGTCTCCTGCTTGCATGGTAACGTTAAAAGCTAATGATTTCTTACCATTAGGAAGATTATCTCCAGCATAAACATCAAACAAATCAACACTTTTAACTAAATCTTTATCTGATTTTTTAATAGTATTTATCATATCACCAGCTCTGATATCATTTTCCACAATAAATGCCATATCTTTTGAAACTGGCTGATAAGATGATGTTATAAATGGTTTAGTTTTACTTTTCATTTTTTCTAAAGCAGATAAATTAAGTTCAAAAGCATAAGTTTTACCTTTTAAAGCAAATTGCTTTGTAATTACTGGGTGGATTTCTCCAAAGTAAGCAATTATATTTTTACCAATCTTAAGTGTTCCGCTTCTACCGTTATGATAATAATCTGCTCCACCATTATAAATCTGGAAAGTATCAATTGATAAACCTAGGGCAGTAATCATTGCATTTAAATCTGCTTTTATGTTAAATAGCTGATCATTTTTATCATTTTCTTGCCAAGTTTTTTTAGCTAAGCCACTAATTAAGCAAGCAACATGAGATTGTTCAACATTTTCATAAAAAGTTTTACCGATTTCACAAAAACGTATTTCATTAACACTTCTAGCAATATTTTTTGTTGCAGAATCTAGTAATCCGGCAAGTAAACTTGGACGCATAGTACTCATACTAGCTTCATCGATTGGATTGGCAAGCTCTACTAAATTATTTTCACTAACCCAACCACTGGCAAAAGTTTCAGCATTTTTTCTGCTAATAAAACTATAATTAATTGTTTCTAGGTAACCAAGTGAAGGCATAAAATAGCGTGAAGTCCACTCTAACCCACGAACAACAGGAGTATTACATACACTATTTTCACTCAAAGGTGGTAAAACAGTAGGAATAGCATCATAACCTTTTACTCGCAGAACTTCTTCAACTAAATCTGCATCATTATTCATATATGTACGATAAGATGGCACTATCACCTTAAAATTATTATCTTTTTCAGTTACTTCAAAGCCTAAATTTTCTAAAATAGTTTTAACTTCTGATTTTTCCATTTTTAACCCACCAAAAGTTTCAACTTTAGTTGGATTAAAGCTTATTTCAGTAGTTTCTTTAACTGTTGAGCCAGAACTATCCATTTCAGATATATTACCACCACAAATTTCTTTAATCATATTACTTGCTAACTTGCTAGCATAAATAACCATTTCATTATCAACACCACGTTCAAAACGATAACGGGAATCTGAGTTAACCTGATGAGCTTGCCCAGTTTTTGTAATTCGTGAACGATTAAATAGCGCTGCTTCTAGGTAAACATTTTGTGTTTTATCACTAACTGCTGTACTTTCACCACCTAAAATACCAGCCAAAGCAATAACGCCGCTATCATCATTAATGGTTAAATCACCTTCATTTAAAGTAAGGTTTGTATCACCTATGCCAAGGTATTTTTCTCCACCTTTTGCATTGTTAATGCTAATATTACCTGTTAATTTATCACTATCATAACTATGTAAAGGTTGCCCCAAATCCATTAAAATAAAATTAGTAACATCTACAACTGCATTTCGTGGACGCAAACCAACTTGCTCCAACTTTTTTTGTAACCACATAGGGCTTTGACAATTTTTTATACCAGTTATTGAAATACCGCTAAAAAAAGAACAATCACTAGAATTTATAGTTTGTTTAATGCAAATTTTACCTGTGCCATCATCAACATTTTTAAGTGTTTTTAAACTACCCATTCCACTGGCTGCTAAATCTCTTGCAATACCATAAACACTTAAAACATCTCCACGATTAGGGGTTATACTAACATCAAAAATAACATCTAAATCAGTTAAAGTTTCACTAAAATTTGTGCCGTAAGCATTTTCAGTTTCAAGTTCCATAATTCCAGTATGGTCTTCACCCAAGCCAAGTTCACGGGCAGAACAAATCATACCATTAGATGTAATACCGCGCATTTTTGCCTTAGTTATTTCCATACCATTAGGTAGTTTTGCGCCAATTTTTGCTACGGCAACTTTTATATTATCCCTTGCATTTGGCGCTCCACATACAATTTGAAGAGGCTCTTTTTCACCTACATCTACGGTACAGACACCTAATTTATCAGCATCTGGATGTTGAATACGTTTAATAATATGACCAACAACAACATTATTAAATTTTGAGCTTTCATCTTCAACTGCTTCAACTTCAATACCTAAATCAACCAAACGTTCAGCAATTTGATTTACACTTGCCGTTGTTTCTAAATGATTTTTTAACCAACTTAATGAAAATAACACGTTTTTATAATCCTTCTGTTATATCTATATTTGTATTTTTTTGTATAATTTCTTCTTCTCCACAACTAAAACATGGGGTAGCTACAGCGGGTAAATCTGCTAATTTCTCTGGCTCTTTGTAAAAACATCCAGAAATGCTTAAAACGCTCAAAACTAATAAATATTTCATTATAATTTGGCACTCACACTAGCAGGAACTTTACCAAAATGATTTAAAAATGCTTCTTGGCTTTCATAAAAAAGCCTTAAATCATTAATACCATATTTAAGCATTGCTAAGCGCTCAATGCCTGCACCAAAGGCAAACCCTTGGTATTTTTCACTATCTACACCACAGTTTTTTAATACATTTCTGTGTACCATGCCTGCACCTAAAACTTCTAGCCAGCCGGTATTAGAACAAATTCTACAGCCTTCACCATTACAAAATAAACAACCAATATCAACTTCTGTCCCTGGTTCTACAAATGGAAAGTATGATGGACGCATACGAATTTTTACATCACGTTCAAAGTAATCTGTCATAAATTTTTGGAGAGTACCTTTTAAATGACCAAAATGCAGATTTGTATCTAATGCTAAACCTTCAACCTGATGAAACTGCGGAGTATGCGTAACATCACTATCACATCTATACACTCTTCCAATAGACATAATTCGTAGTGGTGGCTTATTATCTTCCATAGTATGAATTTGCACATTTGAAGTTTGGGTACGTAAAACTTTACGTTCTTCATCATCTTTTGTTTTTATATAAAAAGTATCATGATCTTGGCGTGCTGGATGATCATCTGGAATATTTAAAGCGGTAAAGTTATAAAAATCTGTTTCAATTTCTTTTCCTACGGCGTGGTTAAAACCAACCTTACCTAAAACGCTAGCAACTTCTTCCATAACATAAGAAACAGGGTGCATTTTACCAATAACTTTATGGGTTGCAGGTAAAGTTATATCTACAGCTTCACTTGCAAGTTTTTTATTTAACTCTTCTATTTCTAGTTTATTTTTACGTTTTTCTAAGGCAGAAGTAACTTCAACCTTAACTTTATTAACTTGTTGACCAAAAGTTTTTCTATCTTCCGGAGCAAGTGTACCAAGCTGTTTTAAAAGTTGAGTGATTTGCCCATTTTTACCAAGCAAAGATACTCTTGCAGCTTCTAAATCTTGTAAATTATTTAAATTTGCTACTGTTTCAATAGCCTTATTTTGTATATTATTTAATTCCATAGTATCCATTTTGCTTACTTTATTTATTAGCCAACTAGAGTTGTTAAGTGCTACATGATAGTTAAACACTATTATTACAAATTTTTCAAGAATCAACTAGTAAAAACAAAAAAAAGAGAGAGCAAAGCTCTCTCTTTTTTTGCAAGATATCAGTTACATAATAAGTTGTTAGATAATGAGATTAAATGAGATGAGATTTTGCTTTTGTTTAAACCGTGGAAACGTAAGCGTACTTCTTAGTACGTGCGTCCCGCGAAAGTTAATCAAAAGTAAAATGTCGCTCATTTTTATAATCAATATACTATGCCAACTTGCACGAGATACTGAATAGCTGATTACCTTACCAAAATATTCTATTTTGGAGGTAATCTAGCTTCCAGCATAAGTTCATCTAAACAAAAAAAGAGAGAGCAAAGCTCTCTCTTTTTTTGTAAGATATCACTTACTTAGCAATTGAAGCTACAACACCAGCACCAACTGTACGTCCACCTTCACGGATAGCAAAGCGTAAACCTTGGTCCATAGCGATAGGAGCAATTAGTTTAACGTCCATTTCAACGTTATCACCAGGCATAACCATTTCAACGCCTGCAGGAAGTTCAATTGAACCTGTTACGTCTGTTGTTCTGAAGTAGAACTGTGGACGGTAACCGTTAAAGAATGGAGTATGACGACCACCTTCATCTTTTGAAAGTACATAACACTCAGCTTTAAAATCAGTGTGTGGAGTAATTGAACCTGGTTTAGCAAGAACTTGACCACGATCAACATCTTCACGTTTAGTACCACGAAGTAGCACACCAACATTATCACCAGCTTCACCATGATCTAGTAATTTACGGAACATTTCAACACCAGTACATGTAGTTTTCGCAGTATCTTTAATACCAACGATTTCAAGTTCATCGTTAACATTTACAACACCAGATTCAATACGACCAGTTACAACAGTACCACGACCAGAAATTGAGAATACATCTTCAATTGGCATTAGGAATGGTTTATCAACATCACGTTCTACTTGTGGAATGTATGAATCTACTGCTTCCATAAGTTTTTCAATTGATGGAACACCAATTTCTGAAGTATCACCTTCAAGTGCTTTTAAAGCAGAACCACGGATAACTGGAATGTCATCACCTGGGAAATCGTATGAGCTTAAAAGTTCACGAATTTCCATTTCAACTAGTTCTAATAATTCTTCATCGTCCACCATATCGCATTTGTTTAAGAATACTACTAAAGCAGGCACACCAACTTGACGAGCAAGTAAGATATGTTCACGTGTTTGAGGCATAGGACCATCAGCAGCGTTCACAACTAAAATAGCACCATCCATTTGAGCAGCACCAGTAATCATATTTTTAACGTAGTCAGCGTGACCTGGGCAATCTACGTGTGCGTAGTGACGATTTTCTGTTTCATATTCAACGTGAGCTGTATTAATTGTAATACCACGATCTCTTTCTTCAGGAGCTGAATCAATAGATGCAAAATCTTGCTTTTCAGCCAAGCCTTTATTCGCAAGAACGCTACTAATAGCAGCTGTTAAAGTTGTTTTACCATGGTCAACGTGGCCAACTGTACCAATATTACAGTGAGGCTTATTACGCTCGAATGTTTGTTTTGACATTTTAAATTTCCTTTTATCAATTAACATAATTTTAATTTGAAGTAACTGTAATATATAACAAAATGTTCGCTAGGCAATTTGGTTATTTATATATTCATTTACCGCTAACTATCGCCGAGCATGTTAAGCCTTTCGTCTCAGCTAGTGTTCTTGTAACCTAAATGGGAACTAAAAACAATATTACAAGTGCATTTTTTTCAAAAAAGTTACTTTTTTTAGTTTTTTTTAGCTTTTATTGCTCTAAACCACACATATTTATAGCTTTTGTGACTTTATTTTATTGTATAAGACTACCCCTTGCAATGTATACACAGTAATGTTATATAGTAATTAAATGATTAAATGACTTATTCTTTTCACAAAATTAGCTATCAAGCCTAATTTTATTACTGCCTATATAAAGGCTAAGGATTTTTCCAATGGAAGAATTAGAAATTCTTAAAAGACTAGTTGCCAACTGTAAACTGGCAATTAATATTCAAGATCATGATGAAGCTCATCAATATCTTGATGAAATACAAAGAAAGCTTATTGCATGCAATAAGAAAGTGCAAAAGCTTAAAGCAAATGAAGAAAAACTTGAAAAGCTTGTAACAATTGATAAGCTAACAGGCTTGCGTAACAGCCACGGTTTAGAGCTTGTGACTAACCGCTTAAATGCAAGGATAGAACGGGCAAAACACGATAAGGAAAAATTTCCCGTATGTTTAGCATATATGGATTTAAATAACTTTAAACCCATAAATGATACTTACGGTCATCATGTAGGTGATAAAATGATAGCGCATTTTGCTAAAACTGTTAACAGTTTTATCCGTGATACAGATTATCTTATCCGCTTACATGGAGACGAGTTTTTGTGCATTATGCCAAATACAAATTTTGATGATGCCCATAAAACAATGGAGAAATTAGTAGATAAGCTAACAAGATCATCCTTTGTTTACAAAGAAAAGGAGCTAGAAGTATCAACATCCATTGGTTTGGTGGAAAAGTATGACCATGAAACCTTTGAAGAATGCATTCAACTTGCCGACAAGTTAATGTACAAAGCAAAAAAATCTACATACAGCTATATTTGCTGTAATTAACGAGGATAAAAAGGAGGCGCAAGCCTCCTTTTTTAATAAAAACTTACAGGATCAACATCAATAACTATACGCACCCGTGATGAAACTGGGGTTTTAGCTAGCCATTCTTGAACATATTTTTGGCTACTAAATTCAGATTTTATTAAAATTCTATAGCGATAATTGTCTCTGAGCTTAGTTAATGGAGCTGGTGCTGGCCCTAATATTTGCATACCATCTTTAGTTGGCTTGTTTTGTATTAAGGTTCTACTTACTTGGATAACTTCTTGCTCATTTTTACCACTTAAAATTAAACTTATCAGCCTGCCAAACGGAGGATCTCCCCAATCTTTTCTATTTTTCAGTTCAAGATCAAAAAACTCATCACGTTTTCTGTTTATAATTGCTTTGTATAATGGGTTATCTGGTTGATAACTTTGTAAAATTACTTGCCCTTCTTTTTCTGCTCTACCTGCCCTACCTGCCACTTGCATTAGCATTTGAAATGTCCTCTCAGCAGATTTCATATCACCATGAGCAAGCCCCATATCGGCATCAATAATACCAACAAGGGTTAAATCTGGAAAGTGGTGACCCTTGGTTATCATTTGAGTACCAATTAAAATATCCACCTCTTTTTTATCCATTTTATTTAAAAGCTCACCCATTTTTTTATGATTAGTTATGGAATCAGAATCAGCAACTTCAATTTTTGCTAGTGGAAAATGAATGCTTACTTCTTGCAATATTTTACGCGTTCCAGGGCCAAAGGTACGAAGTTTATCCTCATTACACTTAGGGCAATTTTCAGGTATATGTTCTTTAAATCCGCAATGATGACAAACTAAACGCTCTCCATGAACCACAAGAGACGCATCACAAGAAGGGCAATCCATACGCGTTCCACAACCACCACATAACATTAAAGGAGCAACACCTCGGCGATTTAAAAATAACAAACTTTGCTCATTTTTTGCCAAACGCTTGGTTATTTCATTAATTAGTTTTGGGGTTAAATATTTATCTTTATCAATACCACTTTGTTTAATATCAACCATTTCAATTGTTGGTGGTTTTTTTACGTGTCTTGCAGGAATTTTTAAATGAGTATATTTAGCAATTTTAGTATTATGCCACGTTTCAAGAGAAGGTGTTCCACTAGATAAAACCACAGGACAATTCCAAATATTTGCGCAAACAATTGCCATATCTCTGCCATTGTACCTAAATACATCTTCCTGTTTATAGGAAGAATCATGTTCCTCATCTACCACAATTAAACCAAGATTATTAAACGGTAAAAACAAAGCTGAGCGCGCGCCAATGATTACAGGTGCAGTACCATTTATTACACTCCACCAAGCATTTCTTCGTTCTTTTTCACCAATAGAGGAATGCCAAATTATCGGCTTAAAACCAAATCTTTGTTTAAATCTATCTATCCATTGTGGGGTTAGGGCAATTTCTGGAACTAGCACTAATGATTGCTGTTTGTTTTTTATAACATCTGCAATTATTTCAAAATAAACTTCTGTTTTACCACTTCCCATTGTGCCATCTAATAAAAATATACCATTATTTGCTTTAATAATTGTATCGGCTGCACTTTGCTGGCTATCAGATAATGGTAATAAATTTATTACTGGTTTTATTGTAGTTGTTTCAACTTGTTTTTTTGCAATAATACCTTGTTTAAATAAACCATTAACTACTCCAACCGATACATTTGCCATATTAGCTAATTCAGTTTTAGTATTAAAAACTTGCTCATTTTTAAGGCTATCTATAACTTTTTGCTGTTGAGATGTAAGTTTTTTTTGAGGGATAGCAGCCAAAAAAATAACTTCTAACAATGCTTTTTCTGGTACTTTTGCTTTTATTAATGCTGCGCGTAAGGCGTCTCCGGGGTAGCTTAAGTTGTATCTGCATACCCACTGCCAAAAATTTGTAG
>JALTLI010000013.1 GCA_027005635.1 Alphaproteobacteria bacterium | reverse complement strand
GGTTTAATTGCAGCGATAGAGATGTCAGGAGCTATGGTTGTTGGTGCTATTTCTCTTGCCACTGCACCAGTGATCTTGGTAGTAGGGGTGGTTGTAACTAGTATCACTGCAATTCTAAAAGGAAGTAAACTACAACATAAAGCGAGAAGAGAACAACGTGAGATAAATGCTTCAAGTAATCCAATGCAGTATTTTAGAAAAGAAAATACAGTAGATAAAGAGATGAGACATAGCAGATTTGTTGAGAATAGATCTAAAAAAGCAAGACCATATGTATTTGATTTAAGTGATGGTATACAGGAACAGACCAGAGAAAGATAGATACAAAAAAATGATTGCCCCTTTTTTAGCTGGAAACCCCTTGCCTGGAAAGATTAAAACTAGATTTACACAGTTAGATGAACGGTCCCATTCCGAAATTATAATTTTTAGCTAGATTTCCTTATTCTTTTTATTTTTGCTCCACAGGCTGAAAGTTTTGACTCTATGTGTTCATATCCTCTATCAAGGTGGTAAATTCTGCTTATATAGGTATCACCCTTACCTGCTAGACCAGCTAATATTAAAGATACAGACGCCCTGATATCTGTTGCCATTATTTCTGCTCCTTTTAATTGTTTAACACCTCTAACAATAGCATTATTTCCTTTTAAGTTAATATCAGCTCCCATTCTTGCTAATTCAGCAACATGCATAAATCTATTTTCAAAAATATTTTCTGTAATTGTACTTGTACCGTCAGCTATGCACATTAAAGCCATGAACTGTGCTTGCATATCTGTTGAAAAACCTGGATATTCTTGAGTTTGTATGTCTACTGGCTTTATATTGTTTTTATCAGCGCTAACTATGATACCATTACTAGTTTCTTCAAATTTTACACCAGCTTCTTTCATTTTATCAGCAACGTTACTAATAAGGGTATAGCTGATACCATTAAGGGTTAGCTTGCCCCCTGTAATTGCTGCTGCTATAGCATATGTACATGCCTCAACTCTATCAGCGATTATATTATGATGAACTCCATGCAGTTTTTTTACACCTTCTATGATTAGTGTATTTGTGCCAATGCCAGTTATTTTTGCACCCATTGCATTTAGGCAGTTTACAAGATCTGTGATTTCAGGCTCCATTGCTGCGTTTTTGAGGGTAGTAGTGCCTTTAGCTAGGGTAGCTGCTGTTAAGGTTGCGCCCTTAAGTCCAGTCTTTGCCTTTGCTATAATATAGCCTTTCTCTATGGTTATTTTTGCTCCCATTTGCTCTAAAGCTTTAAGATGTAAATCTACAGGTCTTGTACCAATAGCACATCCTCCTGGAAGTGAAACTTTAGCTTCCCCAAACCTTGTAAGTAATGGGCCTAAAACTAATACAGAAGCCCTCATTTTACGAACGATTTCGTATGGGGCAACCAGTGAAGTTATGTTATTAGAATTGAGCAATAATGTTCGTCCACCCTTCTCTGCTGTAAAAGAGCTGCCATCCATGTTAACTTCAGTACCATGGTTCATTAACAAGTTAGTCATTGATATTATATCCATTAAGTGAGGGATATTAGAAAGCACCATAGTATCATCTGTAAGTAAGCATGCTGCCATTATTGGTAAAGTAGAATTTTTTGCTCCACTAATTTGTATGCTTCCAGAGAGTCTATGCCCACCCTCAATGTGTATTATATCCATGTGATTATTCTGACTTGAAATGTTTTAGACCAGCTTTTAAATAAGCATAACCTGTAAATATAGTTAAACTTGCTGCAATCCATAGAGATGCTTTTCCTAAAAAATCAACAATCTGAATGCCAGCACCTTTGCTTCCAAGAAGTAATAAAAATATAGCAATCATTTGAAGTGCTGTTTTTAGTTTGGCTAGTTTACTAACTGGGACACTTACTCGAAGTTCAGCTAAAAATTCTCTTAATCCTGATACTAATATTTCGCGACATATTATAGCAAGTGCAGGGATAATATCAGCTCTATCAAAATGAACTAGCATTAAAATAACAGCTCCCACTAAAAG
>JALTLI010000012.1 GCA_027005635.1 Alphaproteobacteria bacterium | reverse complement strand
TACTTATATTTTCTGTAAATTTTTATGCAGAACCTAAGTTGAATACTTTTCAAGGAGAAGATAGCTCATTGCAAGTTAGTTATAATATTACTGGAAAAGATGCGAATATTTTTTTTGAGAAACTGACAGATATTTTAAAATCAGGTAAAAAAGTTAATGTTATCCATACTATTGCTTTAAAGGAAAAGGGTATGTTTAAAAATAAGTTGGTAGTAAACAAATATGTTTTTCCTATAACTTATGACGTACTGCAAAATTTATATGTATATGATAAAGAAGGAGTACAGGCTTCTAATAATACAAAAGAGGTGATGGCGAATATTCTTAGTTTAAAACGTTTAAAAATAATTGAAAAAAATAAACTTATTAAAGGAAAAACTTACCGTATTCTTATAGATATATATTTTGAAGAAATAAATAAGAAAAAAGAAGAAGGTTTTTCAAAATTTATTGCTAAAATTATCCCTAAAATGAGTTCTTCTCAAGCTAAATTAAGTTATGAGGTACCATATATTGCACGTTAAAAATACAAATAAACACAGCTTAATATTTAGCTACTTAAAAAAAGCACTGTTTGTCGCTTCTATTTTAGTGGTTATATTTTTAATGAGCTATTTACTTGCTAGCCCCGATGCAACTGGTGGTACAGTTTACTTGGCATTAATTAATATTAACCTTATTTTAGCAGCTTTACTTGCATTTTTTATTGGGCGTAAAGTTTTAATACTATTCCTAGATAGAAAAAAGGGGCTAATAGGCGCAAGATTGCATGTTCGCTTAATTGGTATTTTTAGCTTACTTGCTGTTGTTCCTGCAGTTGTTGTATCTATATATGCAGGTATTATTTTACAACAAGGTATGGAATCTTGGTTTTCTGCTAGGGTAACAAATGTACTAGATAATTCATTAAAAGTTTCGCAGGCTTATTTTGATGAAAATGGTAATAACTTATTAACAGAAGTTACTGCCCTTGCCAAAGATCCTAATATAAGAAGTTCCAGTTTTTTTGTTGATATAGAATCTGTTGAAGAAGCTTTACGTGAAGAAATGGTTCAGCGTAATTTATCTGAAATTAGTTTATATAATAAAGATACAACTTTATTTGCCAGAGCAAGTGATATGACACCAACCGCATTATCTACAGAAATGATAGATGTTATATCATCAAAAAATCCTAAGCCAACAGTTTCTATTTTACACAAAGAGGGCAGAATAATTGCCCTAGCACCAGTAAATGAAAACTTATTTTTAGTTGCAACAAAGTGGGTTCACCCATCAGTTCTTGCTCATGTAGATGAAACAAAAGAAGCCTATCAGGAATATTATCGTCTGCGTAGTGATAGAGATACAGTACGTTTAATATTTACTTTAATTTTAATTTTATTAACAATATTTTCATTATCTTGGGCAATTTGGGCTGGGCTTAAACTTGCATCACGTATTGTTAAGCCTGTAACTTCACTAGTTCATGCAACTAACCAAGTTAGTGCCGGAGATTTAGATATTCACCTTGATCCATTAGATGATGATGAGGTTGGTATTTTGACTCAAGCATTTAACCGTATGACGCGTCAATTAAAGGAAAACCGTTCTCTTTTAGAAAGAAAAAATGCCGAGCTAGATGAAAAACGTAAAACCATGGAAGGTGTTTTTACCGGAGTAAGTGCTGGTATTTTAAGTATAGATACTGATGGTACTGTGCGCATGGTAAATAAAACAGCCAGAGAAGTTATTAATGCTAGAGTTGGCAGTAAAATAGGTAAATTTTCTCCAGAAATGGAACGAGAGTTTGAAAAATTTATTGAAAATAATCAAGATATATACCAAGAACAAGTAAGAGTTAAAATTGAAGATGAAACACTAACATTACTTGTAAGAATGGTTCCTCAGCGTTCTGGCGGTGGTAAAATCCAATCTGTTATTATTACCTTTGATGATGTTACAGCATTGCTTAGTGCGCAAAACTTAGCTGCTTGGGCTGATGTTGCACAACGTATTGCCCATGAAATTAAAAATCCTTTAACT
>JALTLI010000011.1 GCA_027005635.1 Alphaproteobacteria bacterium | reverse complement strand
AAGTAGTATCTATTATATCTAAGTACGCATTTAAATTAAGGGCAGAACGCTGATCTGTTGCATCACGGCGAATAGCTAAAGTTGATACAGTTTCCAGCATATCAACGTTTACTTTATATTTTCCATCACCATTAAATGCCTGTGAAAGCTTTTTATACACAGTTTGAGCAGCCCTTCTTTCACCAACTTTATGAACAACCTTACGCATTTTAACTTTACCAACAGAAATTTTGGAAATGTCCTCATCAATAAGGGTATATAATGGCTGATAGCCACAAGCTGTTAAAAATAAACATAAAAATAATATTATCTTTTTTGAAGTGAACATTTACTTACCTTTTCATTTTACCTAATTTGTACTACATGTTGTAAAAATGCATAAATTTTATTAGGGCAAATTTACACCTTTTTATTGTATGTAATTTTGTTTTTTAGCAAAAACTAATCAATTAATATTAGTCAGTGTATACAAATACTAATTGGCAACAACATTAACCAAGCGTTTTGGTACTACTATACATTTACGCACTGTTAACCCTGCCAAGTGCTCACTAATGGCTTCCAGAGCCAATTTTTCAGCATCTTCATTGCTAATTTGAGCATCTACTATTAGTTTTTCTTTTAGTTTACCATTCATTTGGATAACAAGGGTAAATTCTTCATCTTTAATTGCAGTTTCATCACATTTTGGCCAATCATATTCTGCTAATATCCCTGCATTACCAAGGGTTTCCCACATTTCTTCGGTAATATGAGGAGCTACTGGATTTAGCAACCGAATGCAAGTTTCTAGCCCTTCTCTGTATAGAGATAATAAATTGGTATTTTCCTTAGTTAAATGCTTTTTAATATCTGCCAAAGTATTAGAAAGCTCCATAACAGCAGATATCATAGTATTAAATTGAAAGTTTTCTATATCTTTAGTAACTTTTTTAATAGCTTTATGAATATTACGCTTTAAATCTTTCTCTATCTTTTCGCTTAAAGACGGCATAATTACTGGGGTTTTTGGCATGTCACTAACATTTAAATCCGTGCAATCTAATAAAGACCACAGCCTGCCTAAAAATCTCCATGAACCTTCTAGCCCTGTATCAGACCAATCCAAATCACGCTCTGGTGGAGCTGCAAACATCATAAATAAACGAAGTGTATCCGATCCATATTTATCCATCAAAATATCTGTATCAATTCCATTATTTTTTGATTTTGAAATTTTTTCCATACGATTTACAGATAATTTCTCACCAGATTTTATGTGAAATGCACTGCCATCAGATTTTAAATCTATATCAGTAGGGTTAATATATTCCCCTGCACTATTTTGGTATGAGTTACCTAAAACCATTCCTTGACATAAAAGGCTAGAAAATGGTTCGTAAACGCTTACTAACCCCTCGTCACGTAAAACCTTAGTTAAGAACCTTGCATACAATAAATGTAAAATAGCATGTTCTATTCCTCCGATGTACTGATCTACGGACAT
Organism: Alphaproteobacteria bacterium; assembly: GCA_027005635.1. Classification (GTDB taxonomy): domain Bacteria; phylum Pseudomonadota; class Alphaproteobacteria; order UBA2136; family JALTLI01; genus JALTLI01. The sequence continues at coordinate 540 of JALTLI010000011.1, read as the reverse complement.
CCAGTAGTTAACATTATTATCTAATGGTTGTTCTGATTTTGGTGAACAGTAGCGTTCAAAGTACCATGATGAATCCATGAAAGTATCCATTGTATCGGTTTCTCTGCGTGCTTCTTTTCCACATTTAGGGCAATCTATGCTTTTCCATGTATGGTGTAACTCTAATGGGTTTCCTGTTTTATCAAATTTCACATCTTTAGGAAGTTCTACTGGAAGATTTTCTTTTGCTTCAGGAACAACGCCACAATCATCGCAGTATACAAAAGGTATAGGACAACCCCAATAACGTTGACGAGATATCCCCCAATCACGCAAGCGATAGTTAGTTGTTTTACTACCTTTTCCTAAACTTTCTATTTTATCACTAATTGTTTTTTTAGCCTCTTCATTAGCTAAACCGTCAAATTCTCCTGAGTTAATCAAAATACCAGCACCTGTATACGCTTCATTTTCAGGCATATTATCACCTTTAATTACGGTTTTAATAGGTATAGAGTACTTTTTAGCAAATTCATAATCACGTTCATCATGGGCAGGTAC
>JALTLI010000010.1 GCA_027005635.1 Alphaproteobacteria bacterium | reverse complement strand
TTCTTCACCATTATCGTATGCAGCATAAGTTTCAATATTAATATCCATATCATCTTCAACAAACATAAATACTTCTTGGATAGCATCATCATTTACACAAGTTACTAGATCAATTTCCCAGCCCAAATACATATCGGTAGTATTAATATTATCAATATTAGGGACATTATTAGTATGACAAGTAGTAGACACATCACCAAGTGTTGCTAATTCCCTAATAATATTCATCATTTCAGAACCAGTTTGAGCAAAATGAGCATGAGGTTTAAGGGTGATTTTTAATACTCTATCTTGTGTAGGACCTTTTTCAAGTTCTTCTGCTTGTTGTTTAACTTTATTTGCTAATTCATCATCATTAAATAAATAACTATTTAGTTCTTCTAAATATTTATCTTTATTTTCAACATTTGCCTCACGTTCTTCTTTGGCAGCATCAATCATTTCGCTTACAATATCTAAACAAGATAATAATAGAGTAGTTAATTCCTCAGATACCTTAATTTCACCATCACGTAATTTTTCTAGAACCGATTCAACAACATGGGTAAAATCTGCAATATTATCAAAGCCAAAGGTAGCAGCCCCACCTTTAATAGAATGGGCAGCCCTAAAAATAGCATCCATATCAGTTGAACCTTGTTGCTCTAGCTCTAGTAAACCAGATTCTAAATCAACTAAATGTTCACTAGATTCTTCTAAAAAAACAGCATGAAATTGAGATACATCGATCATTATATAACCCTTTACCCTGGTATAACTTTTGAAACAACTTTAAGTAGTTGCTCTGGGTTAAAAGGTTTAATAATCCAACCAGTTGCCCCTGCAGTTTTACCTTCCATTTTCTTTGCATCATCAGATTCAGTAGTTAGCATAAGTATAGGAGTAAACTTATAATTATGCTCCTTTCTTAATGATCTAATTAAATCCATACCGTTCATATTTGGCATATTCAAATCAGTTATTACTAAATCTGCATTGCAACTTTTTGCTGCTTCTACACCTTTAACTCCATCTTCTGCCTCTACTACATTGTAGCCAGCTTGCTTTAAAGTAAAACCAACCATTTGTCTTATTGATGCTGAATCATCTACGGTTAATATTGTTTTGCTCATAAATTATTGCTCCTAAATAATATTTTTATTCATTTGTTAAAACCGACAAACCTAATAGTTCAACAGTACTTGTTACAACCTCTGGTATATTTTTTAGTGTTAGTGTGCCACCTTTTTCTATACAGGTATTTTGTGTACTCACTAATAATTGCAAGGCTAAGGTATCTACTCTTTCAACTTTAGCTAATTCGATTGTTAGGTTTTTCTTTTTACCAGATAACTCTGACTTAATTTTTTTTGCAATATCATCTAATTCTGTAGCACAAAAGATTGCTCCTATTTCTATACCTTTAGCCATTTTGTTCAGTACCTACTGGGCAAACTGTAACATCATCAGTATTGCTAACAATTGTAACTTCATTATCTTCATTAACTATTTTCATTAAATCACCAGCTTGATTTTCTAGTGCCTTAGCAGCAGCAGAAGCCTCCTCTACTAAAGATGCATTTTGTTGAGTAAAGCTATCCATTTGAGTAATAGTTTTGTTAATTTCAGAAATACTAATTGCCTGTTCATCACTAGCAGAGCTAATTTCATTCATCATATCTGTTACCTTTTGAACATTTTCTATAATATCTTCTAAGCAGTTTCCTGTTTCATTAACTTGCTCTGTACCATCTTTTATTTGGTTAACGCTTTCAGTAATAAGCTCTTTTATTTCCTTGGCAGCAGTTGCACTTCTGCCTGCTAAAGTTCTTACTTCACCTGCAACAACTGCAAATCCTCTACCTTGCTCTCCTGCACGTGCAGCTTCAACCGCGGCGTTTAAGGCAAGCAAGTTTGTTTGGAATGCAATTTCATCAATGACACCAATTATATCATTGATTTTTTCAGATGATGATGTAATACCCTGCATTGCAGAAATCGCACTTTTAACAACTTCACCCCCTTTATCTGCAACTAAACGGGCGGTACTAGAT
>JALTLI010000009.1 GCA_027005635.1 Alphaproteobacteria bacterium | reverse complement strand
GTTTTAACAACTAAAGTTGCAACAAATATTATTATTATAAAGCCTACACTAAAAACTAAAGATGAGAATTTCATAGCACCACCTTTTCTAGAACTCTTAACCTTGCAGAACGAGAACGAGGGTTTTTACTGCATTCATCATCACTAGCAATCACCGCTTTTTTAAAAACCATTTTAAATTTAGCTGGTTCATCTTCTACGGGCATAACTGCAAAACTTGCTCTTTTTTTATTTTGTCCACTATGTTTTTGAAAAAACCTTTTAACCATTCTATCTTCTAGAGAATGAAAACTAACCACACATAATCTTCCACCTGGGTTTAATAAATCTGCAGCTGCATTTAGTGCTTTTTCTAGTTCACCAAGTTCATCATTTACATAAATACGCAATGCCTGAAAAACTCGCATAGCAGGGTGATCCTCACTAGATTTCATTTTCACAACTCTAGAAATAACTTCTACTAAATGCTGAGTTGTTAAAATTGGCTTAATTTTACGTTCCTTAACAATTTCTTCTGCTACTTTTCTTGAACATTTTTCTTCACCATATTTATAAAAAATTCTTGCAAGCTCAACGGCATTTGTTTTTGCAATCACATCTGCTGCACTTTCACCCTCAGAACTCATGCGCATATCTAGTGGACCATCAAACCTATAGGAAAAACCACGTTCTGGTTGATCAATTTGGTAAGATGAAACACCAACATCTAGCATAATTCCATCTACTTTTTCATAACCTGCATCATTTGCAACTTGTTTCATGTTAGAAAAAGTATTTTCACTAATTATAAATCTATCTGCATATTTTGTGCTAAATTCTTCTGCACGCTTAATAGCATCTGGGTCTCTATCAATAGCAATAATTTTGCTATTTTCAGTTTTTAAAACTTCATTTGTATAACCACCAGCACCAAATGTACCATCTATATATACTTTTTTAGGTTGAGGATTAAGATATGAAATAACTTCATTTAATAGTACAGGAACATGTCCATTACTACTCATTACACTTGCCAATCTGCAGAAAGTTTTTCAATATCAGCACCGTACTGTTCAACATCTTCTGCTTGTTTAGCTTCATAATTTTCTGGGTTCCACATTGTAAAATATTCCCCCTGCCCTGCAAACATAACTTTACCATCAATTCCAGCAGATTTAGTAAATTGTTCAGGTAATACCATACGCCCTTCACCATCGTAAGTTAAAGGCTTTGCTGCTGCTAAAATTGTCCGAGACAACCGTTGACGCTCCTTAGAAAGAGGAGGAAGTTTAGTAATTTTTTCTGCAAACTTAACAAAATCATCATATCCCCAAGCATACAAAAAACCTTCATCAGGAGAGGCATACACAACCACTGTTTGACGGGAATGCAAAGCTATTTCAGCACGAAACGAGGCAGGGATACTAACCCTGCCTTTTTTGTCTACCCCGTTTATGTAGGAAGAAAGAAACACATATACTCCAATTTTTAGGTATCCATTTCAGTTATTTTAAAATAGATGTCTCTACTTTTTAAATAACCCCTCGTCTCATATTTTTATTAATTCCAGTATTTACCAACACAACTAAGTAAATGCTGTAACTAGGCATTATTTTGTAACCATGGTTGTATTTGGGCTACATTGGTACTATATGGGATAGCATGGGATAAAGCAACACAAAAATGCAAAAAAGCTATATTTTCCGCATATTCGCCTTGTGGATAACTTCGTGGATAAGTTTTGATTTAAATAAGTCACACACTTTTACTAATGTGTGTTTTTAATGTCTCATTTTTGATAAAAATAGCACAATAAGTAGCTATGATTATTTTTATAGTGAAATAATGGCTTTTTAGCAGTTTATAGCTTTACATTTTTAAGACGAAGCGCATTTAAAATAACAGAGACAGAACTAAATGTCATAGCTGCGCTTGCAATAATTGGGCTAAGAAGTAAACCAAAGAACGGGTATAATATACCAGCTGCAACTGGCACACCTAAACCATTATAAATAAATGCAAAAAATAGATTTTGACGAATATTGCTCATTGTTGCAG
>JALTLI010000008.1 GCA_027005635.1 Alphaproteobacteria bacterium | reverse complement strand
ACCAATACCCGCATGGATATTACCTTTTTTGTCAACACGAAAGTTTACTTGACCGCCTTTAACATTTTTCACAGCATTAGCAACATCTGGAGTTACAGTTCCTGTTTTAGGGTTAGGCATAAGACCTTTCGGCCCTAAAATACGACCAATTTGTCCAACAAGACCCATGCAGTCTGGTGCAGCCACAACTACATCAAAGTTAAAAATTCCAGCCTTGATGTCTGCTACTAAATCATCAGTTCCAACGATATCAGCACCAGCAGCTTTAGCTTCATCAGCTTTTACACCCTTTGCGAATACTGCAACACGAACTGTTTTACCAGTTCCATGAGGAAGTACTAATGCACCACGTACCATTTGGTCAGCGTGACGAGGATCTACATTTAAATTCATTGCAATTTCAACAGTTTCGTCAAATTTTGCACTTGTTAATTCTTTAACTGTTGCAGAAGCTTCAGTTACACTGTAAGCTTTACTAGCATCAATTTTTTCTACTAATTGTTTATATCTTTTGCTCATTGTCAAATCTCCATATTAATTCTGCCACACAATTTTAAATCATTGTGGTCGATGATTTTGTAGATACTAGTCTACTATTTCAATACCCATTGAACGAGCTGACCCTGCTAATGTGTTAGCAGCCATTTCAACATCATCAGTGTTTAAATCTTCAATCTTCTGATTTACAACTTCCATAAGTTGTGCACGAGTTAACTTTGCAACTTTGTTTTTAAGTGGGTTATCCGTACCTTTCTTAAGGTTAGCAGCTTTCATTAGTAATGCTGATGCTGGTGGTTGTTTAGTGATAAAAGAAAAACTTCTGTCACTGTAAACTGTAATAACAACAGGAACTTTAAATCCCATCTTATCTTTAGTTTTTTCATTAAATGATTTACAGAATTCCATGATGTTAACACCACGTTGTCCTAGTGCTGGTCCTACTGGTGGAGCCGGGTTAGCTTTACCAGCTTCAATTTGTAGCTTGATATAATCCATGACTTTTTTTGCCATTTTTTGTCCTTTTTATGAATTTAAATTTATATTATTTTTTCGACTTGCGTGTACGATATATCTACCGGAGTTGCACGTCCAAAAATTGAAACATTAAGTTTTAAAGTGCCGTGTTCTAAATCGTACTCATCTACTGTAGCTGTAAAGTTAGCAAATGGACCTTCAATAATACGCACGGTCTCACCATTATCAAAAAATACTTTTGGTTTTGGTGCAGCACGATTATTTACACGATCTAAGATAACATTAATATCGTGATCACTTAAAGGTGTCGGTATATTTCCCTCACCAATAAAACCAGAAACTTTAGGAACTGATTGAATAAGGTGTTGAATTTCTGTGTTAAGTTCCATTTTTGCAAATACATATCCAGAGTAAAGTGAGCGCTCACTTACTTTTTTCTTTCCATCTTTTACTTCAATTACATCTTCAGTCGGAACGATAACTTCAGTAATAAACTCTTGAAGACCCATCTCTTCAATCATGTTAAAGATTGCATCTCTTACAAGTCTATCACTACCGTATGTCTGAATAGAATACCATTGCTGTGCCATATTTGTTCCTTAACCTAAGATTGATGTCATAATAGATGACATAATTAAATCAACTAAAGCTAAAAATGCTGCAATAGCGGTCACAACAATTATAACAGATATATATGCTTGCTTAACCTGTCCAGCTGTTGGAAAGATTACTTTTAATAGTTCTGCTTTAGCACTTCGATAATGTTTCATTAAATCCATTTGTTGAAGTAGCGATTACACTAATAATAGCATACATAATACTCATTATGATAAAAGCTTTCCTGGGCCAACTAAAGCGTAGAGAAGTTATTTCAAGCTTGGTGGCAGAGCAAGTATACAGACTTGCCAGCCTAGCAATTTACAGTGTGACACTAGTAATAATCATATATGTCTTCACAAGTATCCAAGCAATATTCTACGTTATACTAGCAGTCCTTGTAGCAGTACTGCTATCAAACTGGCATGCAATAGCCAACTTAGCCGCGTACTACATTATCTTATTATCACGTGAA
>JALTLI010000007.1 GCA_027005635.1 Alphaproteobacteria bacterium | reverse complement strand
GTTATATTGTGATCAAAAAGATTTGGATCATGAAAAAGAAAAATCTAATGATGAAGCTGAAAGTTTTCAGCAAGATATTGCTCAAGTTAGAGATGAGATTGATGAGCTTAAAGAACGTATTCATAAACTCCGCAATACTAATGTATCTTTTAAATCAGATGATGATGGGGTTAATTCACCTAATTATACTGATAGAAATCAATGGTACAATGAAGCTAAAAGGTTACAAGTGGAAAATGAAAAACTCAAAAAAGAAAATGAAGAGCTAAAAAAACTAAAAATCCACAATCTTCATTAACGATATAAAAACCTCTGTAAAAGGAGGTTTTTTGTTTATAAATTAATTTTTTAATTTAAATACTTGATTTATAAACATATTAGACCTATAAATTGCATACGTTCCACGTGAAGCATTGATTTTGCTTTATATTTTATATTAAATAGTAAAAAACAGGTTAAAATGGTAGGTATTTTGGATATACACGGAAATTATGATGTTATTGTTGTAGGCGGTGGTCATGCAGGGGCAGAAGCTTCGGCGGTAGCGGCTCGTTTGGGTTGTAAAACGCTACTTTTAACTGGTAACTTAGATACCATTGGTCAGATGTCTTGCAATCCTGCAATTGGTGGTTTGGCTAAGGGGCATTTAGTAAAAGAGATTGATGCCTTAGATGGTATTATGGCTAGGGTAACCGATGTTTCTGGCTTACAATTTAGAATGCTTAATGAAAGTAAGGGCCCTGCGGTACGTGGTCCACGGGCGCAATCAGATAGAAAACTATATCGTGAAGCAGTTCAAAAAGAGCTAGAAAACACCGAAAATTTAACAGTTAAGCAGGCTTTAGTTGAAGATATCATTTTAAATGATAACAATGAAGTTCAGGCTGTTATCACTAACACTGGTTGGGTTTTTGAATCTAAAACTATTATTTTAACAACAGGAACATTCCTTCGCGGGTTAATTCATATTGGTGATAATAAGCATAATGCAGGTCGTTCAGGTGAGCCAGCATCAATGAAACTTGCCGAAACATTAAGTAAATTTAACTTTAAATTAGGGCGTTTAAAAACTGGTACACCCCCTCGCCTCGATAAACGTACTCTTGATTATTCCAAGCTTGAAGCACAACCAGGTGATAAAAACCCTACCCCATTTTCATTTATGACAGATAAAATAACTCAAACACAATTACCTTGTTATATTACTTATACTAATGATGAAACCCATAAAGTTATCCGTGATAACCTAGATAGATCACCTTTATATAGTGGTCAAATTGAAGGTACAGGGCCTCGTTACTGTCCTTCAATTGAAGATAAAGTTATGCGGTTTGCAGAAAAAAATAGTCATCAAATATTCCTAGAACCAGAAGGCTTTGAAAGCTTGGAAGTTTACCCGAATGGTATTTCAACATCTTTACCAATAGATGTGCAAATGGCTATGCTTAAAACCATTCCAGGGCTAGAAAATGCAGAAATTATGCGCGCAGGGTATGCCATTGAATATGATTATATTGAACCAACAGAACTACATAATACACTGGAAACTAAAAAGGTTGGCGGATTATTTTTAGCAGGGCAAATTAATGGTACTACTGGTTATGAGGAAGCTGCAGCTCAAGGTTTAATGGCAGGCCTAAATGCAGGATTAAAAAGTAAAAACAGGCAATCGTTTGTTCTTGATAGAGCTGATGCATATATTGGAGTATTAATTAATGATTTAGTAACAAAAGGTACAAATGAACCTTATCGTATGTTTACTTCTCGCGCCGAATATAGGCTTTTACTTCGTGCAGATAACGCTGATATCCGCCTAACTGCAAAAGGTATTGAAATAGGCTGTGTGAGCCCTGCTCGTAAACAGGCCTTTCAAGCTAAAATTAAAGCGCTAGAAGAAGCTCATAAACAGATTAAAGCAATAAAAGTAAAACCAACTAGTGAATTAGGTAAAAAAATTATAGAACTTGCTGGTGGTTATAAGCATACATGTAATTTATTTGATGTTTTAAAGCGCCCTGCTATTAGCTTTGATATAGTTGTAGAGGCATATCCTGAACTAGCGGATATACACAAAGATATTCAAGAACAAATAGAAATAGAAGCTCATTATGATGGCTATTTAACACGTCAACGTAATGATATTGAAACAATGCGCATGGAAGAAAGCTATGCAATACCCACAAGCTTGAATTATGATAATATTAACGGGCTTTCTATTGAAGTAAGAGAAAAACTAAAAGCCCATACACCAGCAACTCTTGGTGCTGCTGGTCGTATTAGCGGAATTACCCCTTCAGCATTAACAACATTATGGGTACATGTCCGTAAATTAGAAAACTAATCAAGATTATACTTTTATAGCCTTAAAATTAATTTATCAATTTTAAGGCTATTTTCATAAAAATCATTAAAAATACAAATTTTCAAAAAAAGGATAAATTATGACAGATAGAGACGATTTTTTAATTGGATGCAATAAGCTAAAAATTGCCAATTTTAATGATAAAATGGAGCAAGTTGATAAATATGTTAAGTTGCTAAAGAAATGGAATAAGCATTTTAACCTTATTGGCCCCAAAACAGTTTCAGAAATTTATAAAAGACATATGCTAGACAGTGTTCAACTGGTACCATATATTAATGATGATAGTAAAATCATTGATTTTGGTACAGGAGCAGGTCTGCCATCTGTAATACTATCTATATTCTTGAATTCTGAGGTGCATGCAGTTGAGCGTAATGGTAAGAAATATCAATTTCTCAGCACTGTAAAGAGAGAGCTAGAGCTTGGAGATAGTTTTATTATCCATAATGACGATATTAATAACCTTTCAGATGAATTAGATAATACATTTGATGTAATAACATCTAGAGCATTTGCTGATGTGGCCAAAATAGTTGATTTTGGTGATAGGTTCTTGAAGGCTGATGGTCGTTACGTACTATTAAAAGGTGAAAATGCAGAAAAAGAAATAATTTCAGAAAATATAAAAATAAAGATGACAACAAAGATAAAAGAGAGTATAACTTTATTAGATGGAAAAATATTGATTATGTCCCGTTCCACGTGAAACTGGGCGCTAATTAGATAAGAGAGCTATCCAATTAACATTAAAAAAATAAAAAGGATGTAGTTATGACAAGAATAATCGCAATCTCTAATCAAAAAGGCGGAGTTGGCAAAACAACAACTTCGACGAATTTAGCCACAGCGCTCTCTGCTTGCGGTAAGCGTGTCTTAGTAGTAGATTTTGATCCGCAGGGCAATACAACGACTTCTTTTAATATTGCAAAAGAGGATAATAAAAGTTCTTATTCTTTCATGATGGGGCATTGTAATATTGCGGAAACCGTTGCTCATACTGGAATTCCTGGGCTTGATATAATTCCTTCAACTGTTCATTTATCTGGTGCAGAAGTTGAATTGGTACCAATGATGGCAAGGGAATTTAAGTTAAGAGAAGCTTTAAAAGATATTCAACACTTATATGACTACATTTTTATTGATTGTCCGCCATCTGTAGGCTTGTTGACACTAAATGCATTAGCCGCAACGCAGGAAGTTTTAATTCCAGTGCAGTGCGAATTCTTTGCTATGGAGGGACTTTCTCAATTATTTCAAACAATTACACTTGTTCAGCAGAATTTAAATCCTCAGATTAGTATAAGTGGTATACTGTTAACGATGTTTGATGTTAGGAATAGGCTATCATCATCTGTTGAACAAGAAATAAGAAGTCATTTTAAAAATAAGGTATTTAATACTGTTATACCAAGGAATGTGCGTATTTCAGAGGCTCCAAGTTTTGGTAAACCTGTATTACTGTATGATAGAAACTGTTTAGGTAGCAAAGCTTATATGAAGCTAGCAGCAGAAGTTATTACCTTAAATAACAATAAGTTAGAGGAGTGTGCAGCGTGAGTAGCTTAGGGAAAGGTTTAGGCGCATTGCTTGGAGATGCGGCAGATAGTTTAAATAATCCAGTAAATACAGGGGTTAGTGAAAATTTACTTCCAATATCTATTTTACAGCCATCAGATGCTCAGCCAAGGCGTTTTTTTGATGAATCTGCGCTTAAATCGCTGGCCGGATCTATAAAATCACAAGGAGTTCTTCAGCCTCTTCTTGTTAGGGCTGTTGAAGGTGGAAGATATGAAATAATTGCTGGTGAAAGACGTTGGAGAGCCTCAAAATTAGCAGGATTGACAGATGTTCCAGTTATTATCCGTGATTTAGATGATGGTAAAGCGCTAGAAGTTGCTTTAGTTGAAAATATTCAGCGTTCTGATTTGAACCCTATTGACGAAGCTGCTGGTTATTTACGTTTAGTTAATGAATTTAATTATACTCATGAAGATATGGCAAGGGTTACAGGTAAAAGTAGAAGTCATATAACTAACCTTATGCGCTTGCTTTCTTTGCCAGAAAAAATTAAGGATAGTGTAACAAATGGTTTGCTTTCTATGGGTCATGCACGTTCACTACTTAGTTTAAATGGCGATGAATCTACTCAATTGCGTGTAGCAAAAAGAATTATTAAAAATAGCCTTTCTGTACGTGAAACAGAGGATTTAGTCCGTAAATTAGCAGACCCTAACAAGAAAAAGCGTGGACGCAAGGCGACAGATTTAGCAACAAAAGAGCTTGAAACAAGAGTTTCATCATCAATAGGGCTAAAAGTTTCTATTCAGCAAGAGGCAGGTGTAGGTAACTTGCGTATACACTTTGATAATCAAGACCAAATGAAAGCTCTGCTTGATAAGCTGTGTGGCTAGGTACAGGCTTTCACTATTTGGAATAATGGGCTAAAAAATCATCAAAATTAGCAGGCCAGCTAGGATTATCTAGTGGTAGTTCGCCCTTGTCCCTTAAGTTTTTAATTGCTTGTTTGTTAAATATTTTTTCAGAGTTGGCGCTAAGGTTAAGTTCTCCATTTTGTGTGCTTAGCCAGTTTTCTGTTGCTGTTGCTATTTTTTTGTATTCAAAAAAGTTTTTAGCGCATCTAACATGAGACTCGTACAAAAGCTTAGTATTAATTGTTTTGCCTGTTTGTTTTGCTCTTTTTTCTGCTCGTTCAATTGCTAATTCAATAGGGCAATCAATGTTAATAACTTTTACTTTATATCCATTTTCTTTGGCGTTTTGTATCATTTCTATGCCTAAATCTATATAGCTCATTGTACCATCAACTAAAATATTTTCTGCACCTGCTATAAGTGCATAATTGTAAGCATCTCTTTCATTATATAGTATAGCTTCACACACCACAGCATGAGTTGCATGGTTTGGGTGTTCAATTGTTAACCTTTTATACGGTGTAAGGTGCTCAAAATAACTGTCTCTATCTAAGGTAATAGTATTTGGTGGTACTTTCATATTTTGGATAAACATAGATTTACCAGTAGCAGGGCCTCCGTTAAGTAAATAAACCCAGCCTTTTGTATTTTTAGATTGGTACAAGTTACTATTTATATACAGCTCATCAAATATTTTATCTAGCATACCAGAGTTTATTTTAGGTATTACACGTTTAATTAAGTCTTCATTAACAGCTAAAGAATTACTTTTAGCAAACTTAACAAGCAAAGAAACACGAAGTTTTGTTCGATTATAATATGAAATAAGTTCAGATTTTGTTAAATTAGGATAGCGTTTTTGCATATCCATTAGTACATGGACAGTAATATTATCTTTGTTAAGGTTGTTAAATATATCAATTTTCATATAAACCCCTGCCTATGGTTTGAGTTATTATTATTATTGTTTATTGTTGTATTTGCTTGTATTTTATATATATAACCTTTTTTTCGTTGAAAAGTCTGCAAAAAAAGAAGTTGTAATAAAAGCACACTCCAAATATCAATGTAATAGGAATTGAAAGTATAAGGTTGACCAATACACTTGCAACATCGTAAGGTTGGAACAGTTTGAGATTTAGGTCTCATTTTTAAATAAAAAAACACAGGAACCTGACATTCAGGATCCTACAGGAGGAAGAAATGAAAAAAACATTAGTTTTAGCAGCTTCAGCTATAGCTGCTGCCGGATTTGGCGCCGCTGATGCTTCTGCAGTAGATGTAGAATTGTACGGTCAGGTTAACAAATCTGTAATGGCATACGACGATGGTCGTAACACAGAAACAAACATCGTAGATAACGATCTTTCAAGCACACGTTTCGGTTTCAAAGGCTCACAAGCTCTTGATAACGGACTAACTGCTTCAGTATTGTTTGAAGTTGAAATGCAATCAAATGCATCTAACAGCATCACTCAAAACTCAACAGCAGGTCAAGCTTCTACACCAACAAGTACTGGTGGTACTTTTGCTGAACGTCAAGCACGTGTTGGCTTAGGTGGCGACTGGGGTGCTGTATTTATCGGTCAAGCTTCAACAGCTACTGATTACGTTGCAGAACAAGATTTAGCTGGTGCTAAAAACGTATCTGGTTCAGCGCTACAAAAAACAGCTGGTGGTTTAAACTTTTTAAACTCATCAACTGGTGCTAACGTTACAACTGTTGGTTCTGCTTTAGATAACATGGATGGTAACGGTCGTGGAGACGCTATTCGTTATGATTCACCAATCTTTAATGGTTTCCAAGTTCGTGTATCTACTGCTCAAGGTGGTGATATAGACGGTTCTGTATTTTACAGTGGTAAAGTTAGAGATTACACAGTTAAAGGTGCTATCGGTTATGTTGCATTTAACAACGTAACAGCTACTAACGTAACTAAAAATACAGTAACAAACCAACTATCTGGTTCATTATCTATGAAACATAAATCTGGCTTAGCTGCTACTATTGCTGCTGGTAAACAGTCTCTAGATAACGAAACTGCTGGTAACAATGACCCACAATACGTATACCTAAAATTTGGTTACGCTTGGGATATGTTCGAAGTTGCAGCTGATTACGGTAAGTTCTCAGACTACAATACTAGTTCAGTAACAAGTCAAGATGTTCAGTACTTAGGTGCTGCTGCCCAATACAATATGGGTCACGGTACTTCTGTAGCTGCTTACTACAAGCAGTTTGACTTAGATCTTTCAGGTACAAACACAGATGCACTTAATGTGTACGGTGTTAACCTTCGCGTTAAGTTCTAATACTTAAAACGTAGATCATAAAAAGCGACACCTTAACGGGTGTCGTTTTTTTATGGTTTTTTCTTTCAAATTGCTATAAGCTCTCGCTTGTCTTTAAAATTTATAAAATATATGAGTAAAAAATTATGAAAAAAATATTATTAGCATCCATATTAACATTGTTTGTAGCTACAGGTTGTAGCGAAATGACTGTAGAAAAAGCAGATGTAAACCCAACTCCACAAGAAATGCAAAAAGGTGGAGGTATGTTTTCAGGTAAAAGTGGTAATATTCTTGATGCTTTTCGTAGTAGTAGATCTAAAGGTGGAGCTATTGGTGGAGCATCTATGACTATTAACCCTTATTTATGGCGTGCAGCATTAGATTCATTGTCTTTTATGCCTATTGCTCAATCAGATAGTACTGGAGGCCTAATTATAACAGATTGGTACTCTAACCCAGATGATGCAAGCGAAAGAATGAAGGTTAATGTGTATATTCTTGGTTTAAAACTTAATCCTCAAGCATTAAAAGTTACTGTTTTTAAACAGGAATTTAAAAATAATCAATGGCTAGAAATGAATGTTAATCCTAAAACTGCAACTCAGTTAGAAGATATTATTTTAACAAATGCAAGAATATTAAAAGTTAAATCACAGGCAAGATAAACTACAAGAGGACCACTCTCATGACAAGATACAACCCATTTGATATAGAAGAAAAATGGCAAGATAAATGGCAACAGAGTGGTTCTTTTAAGGCCACAGAAGATGCAGATAAGCCTAAGTATTATGTACTGGAAATGTTGCCATATCCTTCAGGTAATCTCCATATGGGGCATGTGCGTAACTATACTATTGGCGATGTAATTGCGCGTTTTAAGCGCGCACAAGGCTTTAATGTTTTGCACCCTATGGGTTGGGATGCTTTTGGTTTACCAGCAGAAAATGCGGCATTACAACGTGGTATACACCCAGCAGAGTGGACATACAAAAATATTGAATACATGCGTAAAAGCATGGTTAAATTTGGTTGGTCTTATGATTGGACACGCGAAATAGCCACCTGTGATAGCTTATATTATGGCGCACAGCAATCTTTTTTCATTGATATGTATAATAAAGGCTTGGTTTATCAGAAAAAGTCCCTAGTAAACTGGGATCCTGTAGATAATACAGTGCTAGCTAATGAGCAAGTTATAGATGGTAAGGGTTGGCGCTCTGGAGCTGTGGTAGAGCGTAGAGAAATGAGCCAATGGTTTTTAAAAATAACAGATTATGCAGAAGAGCTATTAAATGATCTAGACACCCTAGAT
>JALTLI010000006.1 GCA_027005635.1 Alphaproteobacteria bacterium | reverse complement strand
CCAAACAAGTAAAAGATAAAATTTATTTATTGCCTGAAAAATACACAGAAGAACAAGTAAAAGGTGTTATAAAACTTTTACATAAAGATAGATTGCCAGATATAAAATCTGTACCAGAGCCAGCAGTAATTGTTCAAGAAAATATAAAATCAGCTAAAAAAGTTATTGATACTAAAAAAAGTATTAAACCTGTAAAAAAAGTAAAAAAATCTAAGCTTAATAAACCTAAAAAATTAAAATCTCATCATATTGATAATTCTGAAGATGTGAGAGATTTATTCTCAGGTGATGGGTTTTAGTATTAAGCCTTAAAATATTTCCTTATTAAATATTATAAAAAATATGGCATGCTTTGTGCATAGTTATTTCTAATTATATTTTTTTATTTTAATAATTTAAGGGAGAATAGACTATGTCACCATATAAAGGAGTTGAGCTTAACGAAAACCAAAGAGTAGAAATGCTAGAGGTTCTTGATTTTTTACAACAAGATATTGTTATTGGTTCACCAGTTAAAAAATCTACTGAGTTTAAGCCAGCTGAATTATCTATGGATGATTTATCTAAACTCCCAAAATCATTTTTTAATTATTTTGAAATTAGTGTAGTTTAAATTTTTTATTTTCCCCTGAAAAAAGCCCTTTATTGGGCTTTTTTATATTTTATTAAGATAAATTACTATATAATGAATTTATGAAAAAATATTTATTTTGTTGTTTATTATTTAGCTTTAATGCAAATGCTCAATCATACTCTGTTATGGCAGATGTTGAATCTATCCAATGGCTTAAAGAAGCAGGCGCTCCATTATTAAAAACAGCAGGAATAACCGATAATATTAATTACAGATTAATAAGAAGTGATGATATAAATGCGTTTGTGACACCAGATAAAAGCATAAATTTTTTTAGTGGCTTAATAGATAAAGCGGATACGCAAGATGAAGTAATAGCTGTTATTGCTCATGAAATAGGTCATATAAAAGCTCAGCATCACTTTAAAACATCTCAAAGAGCAGAAAAATTTACACTACCAACAATAGTTTCAGGTATAGCCGGAGTTGCGGCCGCTGCTGTTGGCGCACCACAAGCTGGTATGGCACTAATAATTGGAGGGCAGGCTGCAACTGCAACACAAGCTTTGCAACATAGCAGAATTCAGGAAAGAGAAGCAGATCAGATTGCCTATAGTTTATTAACAAAAAATGGTAAATCATTAAAAGGATTAATAGATTTCTTTGGAATTATAAAGCAAAATAGTTTGTTATATAGTCGTGTTCCGCCTGCTTACCTTCTTTCTCATCCTTTAACTGCAGAACGTATTGATGCAGCCAGAAATTATCAAGAAAATCTTAAAAAAGGAAACAAGGTTACTAATAAAAAAATAGATGACAGTACTTTTATTTTAATGAAAGCACGATTGTTTGCTTTAACTCATAAGCCAATGGAAACATTGCGTAAATTTATTCCGTTAGATAAATCTAGTAAGGCTATTTATGCGCGCTCAATAGCATATGCTTTGCAAGGTAAGGGTAAAAAATCAGCAGCTATGCTGAATGAATTAATTAAAAGGAAACCTAATAATCCGTATTTTTATGATATGCTTGGGCAGGTATATGTTGATATTGGTATGCTTAATGAAGGTGTAAATGCATTTGAGAAATCATTAAAAATAAAACCAGAATTATATTTAACACGCTTACAACTAGCAGAAGCTTATTTAGCCTTAACAAAACTAAATAAAGCTTTTGATGCATATTCAATTGTAAGACAAAAACTACCTAAATGGCCAAGTGTATGGCATGGCTTAGGTATTGTTTACGGAAAAGAGGGTTATAAAGGTGAAAGTCATTTAGCTTTAGCAGAAGAAGCATTACTAAAGCATGATATAAAAAGCGCAGAGTTCCATATAAAAGCAGCGACTGAATATAAACAAGAAATGAGCGAGCCTGCCAAAAAATGGTTAAATGAAGTTAAAGTTGCTATGGAAGATAAATAAATTATTTAAATTGTCTACAAAATATGCTAAAAGGATAATATGGCCAGAAAGAAAAAAAATCAGCAAGAAGCTGTTATAGAAGAAGTGCAACAGCGCTATCCGGATTTAATGCCGGCAATAGAGCTGTTGAAAAATCGTTTAGATGAAGATAACGACGAGCAAATTGTATTGCTAAAGTGGTTGGAAATCTTACAAAAAACTGAAAAAGAAATGCGTCATTTAGAACGTATTGAAAACTTATCTGGTGCATTTATGCGTACATCTGAAATTATGGAATAATTAAAAAAATGTCTAAAAAATCATTTGATTTAAAATACCTAGAAGAGCTTGTAGAGTTTATGAAACGTACAGGTTTAAAAGAAATTGAAGTTAACGATGATGAAAATAATAATCGTGTTAGGTTAACTCTACCTGTTAATGAATCTATCGTTACTGTGGCACCACAAGTACCAGTTACTCATACAGCTACTTTACCAGCTGAAAAAGCTGAAGAAAAAGTTAAAGGCTCTATTATGAAATCTCCTATTGTTGGAACATTCTATGCTTCTGCTTCACCAGAAGATGAACCATTTGTTACGGTTGGTTCTAAAGTTAAAAAAGGTCAAACTTTATGTATAATTGAGGCAATGAAAACAATGAATCACATAGAGGCAGAAAAAAACGGTGTAATTACTGAAATATTGGTTGAAAATGCTCAACCTATAGAATTTGGTGAACCTTTATTCCGTTTAAGTGAATAATTATTATGGCTATAGAAATAAAAAAATTTAAAAAAATACTTATAGCAAACCGAGGTGAAATAGCCGTTCGTATTCATAGGGCTTGCCAAGAACTTGGTATCCAAACTGTAGCAGTTCATTCAACAGCAGATAACGATGCTTTACATGTTAAAATGGCTAATGAAAGTGTATGTATTGGTCCTGCTCAGGCAGATAAATCTTATTTAAATATACCTGCAATTCTTTCTGCTGCAGAAGTTACAGATGTTGAAGCTATTCACCCAGGGTATGGATTTCTTTCTGAAAATGCAAAGTTTGCTCAAATTGTTGAAAAGCTTGGGTTTACATTTATTGGTCCTAAACATAATCATATCACCTTAATGGGAGATAAAGTTGAAGCCATTAAGTGTATGATAAAAACTGGTGTTCCAACAATTCCTGGTTCTGGTGGAGCTATTTCAGATGTTGAAGATGCTGTTAAAATTGCTAATAAAATTGGCTATCCTGTGCTTATTAAGGCTGCTGCTGGTGGTGGTGGACGTGGAATGCAAGTTGCGCATAGTGATTTAGCCTTACGTAAAGCTGTACTTATTGCCAAAGCTGAAGCTAAAGCTGCTTTTGGAGATGATAGAATTTACCTTGAGAAATTTTTAGAAAAACCACGTCATATAGAAGTGCAAATTTTAGCAGATATGCACGGTAATGTTATTACCCTTGGGGAACGTGATTGCTCTATGCAACGACGTTACCAAAAAATTATTGAAGAAAGTCCTTCTCCAGCAATTAATGATAAACAGCGTAAATATATTTCTGACTTATGTGTTAAAATATGTAAGGATATTGGTTATATTGGTTGCGGAACTGTTGAGTTTTTATATGAAAATGATGAATTTTATTTCATTGAAATGAATACTCGTTTGCAGGTTGAACATCCAGTTACTGAAATGGTAACAGGTGTTGACTTAGTAAAAGAGCAAATTAACGTTGCCATGGGGCACGAACTTAGAATTAAAAAAAATGATATAGAACTTCGTGGTCATTCTATAGAATGCAGAATTAATGCAGAAAATGCAGAAACATTTCGTCCTTCACCTGGTAAAGTGACGGAATATTTTGTTCCTGGTGGGCCAGATGTGCGGGTAGATTCATGTTTGTATAACAATTGTACAATCTCTCCTTATTATGATGCTATGGTAGCAAAATTAATTGTTCATGGTAGCACAAGAGAAGAGGCAATCAGCAGATTACAAAGGGCATTGAATGAATTTATTGTTGGTGGAGTGGATACTATTTTACCTCTGCATCAAAGATTAGTTTCAACAAATGCTTTTGCAAAAGGTGAATATAATATACATTCAGTAGGTAGGTTTATAGAAAATAAGCGGTTATAAGTATAATAAGGGTTAATAACAATGGCAACAATGACAGATCTTTACAGCGTAGAATCAATTCAGGAAAGAGTTGAAAAAATTGCCCAAGATATAAACAGAGATTTTAAAGGTGAAGAGCTTGTTCATATAGTTGTTACTTTAAATGGTGCCTTTATGTTTGCTGCAGATCTAGTTAGGTTACTAGATATTCCTCAGGTTATTTCTTTTGTTGGCGCATCTTCTTATGTTGGTGCAAAACAAGGTGATAACTTAACTTTGAATATGGATTCTTTACCTCGTTCATTTGGTTCTAAGCCTGTTATTGTAATTGAAGATATTATGGATACAGGTAATACAATATCTGCACTACGCCAAGTATTAGCAGATAGAATGGCTAGTACAATAAAAGTTGTATCTTTATTAAAACGTCAAGGTTGTGATGGTCATGCAGATTACTTTGGATTTACAGTACCAAGAGGTTTGTTTGTAATAGGCTATGGTATGGATATGGATAGTAGATACCGTGAAATGAGTGATATTAAAGTATTAGGTGGAGCAACTATGTATAATAATGGTGGGGTTTGTTAATTATTTCATATAGATACATTGTAAAAATAATGTGTCAGTATAATTTTTAAATATATATGTATGGCAAAACATAAGAAGTTGTAATAATAAAAAAAGATAAATTTTGGAAATACTACGTAAACATTATAAATCTGGCGATATCATCTTTTGTGAAGGTGATAATTCTGATTGCGGGTACCTTATTGAAGCTGGTGCCATTGAACTTTCTGTTATTAAAAAATCTAAAAAAATAATCATATCTATTTTAGAAGAGGGCGAACTTTTTGGTGAAATAGCTTTAATAGACGGAAAATCAAGAACAGCAACAGCTATTGCTATGGATGATTGCACTCTTTTTAAAGTAGTACCAGAACATTTTCAACAGCGGTTAGAAGGATCTGACCCATTAGTTAGTATGTTGGTTAAAATTTTACTTAGCAGGGTAAGAGATACTCATGATTTATGGTTAACAGACGGTGAAGGAATTAAATCAA
Source organism: Alphaproteobacteria bacterium (assembly GCA_027005635.1). GTDB lineage: Bacteria > Pseudomonadota > Alphaproteobacteria > UBA2136 > JALTLI01 > JALTLI01. The sequence goes on along the minus strand of JALTLI010000006.1, from coordinate 3,262 downwards.
AAAATATTCGTCGGTTAGTTGATGATGAGAATTATCAGTTACTGCGTAAAGTTGCAAGAGAAAGCGTTGTGGCGCAAAGTAGGTTATCTCAAGCGCTAGAACAAAAAGAATTTGAACTTCATTATCAGCCGATTATATCACTAAAAACTAAGGAACTAAGAGGGTTTGAAGCATTAATTCGATGGCGTAAAAACGGTGAACTTGTACCACCATATCAATTTATAGAAATTTTAGAAAAAAGTGGTTTAATTGTACCAGTTGGTTATTGGGTAGTTGAGCAGGCTTGCCAAGATTTTTCTCATATTAAGAAGTTTATAAGGCTTATTCAAAAAAATCCGGCAAAGTTATTTATGAGTATTAACGTTTCTGGAAGGCAATTTACCGAAGCAGACTTAATTGATAGAATGAAAAAAATTGTTAATCGTACAGATATTTTAACAGAAGATATTAAACTTGAAATTACTGAAAGTGCGTTGGTTCATAATACTGAAGATGCTGTTACAATATTAGAGCAAGCCAAAAAGGATAACTTCCAGCTTGCATTGGATGATTTTGGTACAGGTTTTTCTAGTTTGAGTTATTTGCACAAGTTCCCTATTGATACTTTAAAAATTGATAGATCATTCACAGTTAATATGCTTAATGATGATACAAGTATGCGTATTGTTAATAGTATTATTGGGTTAGCTGAAGGTCTTGGGCTTGATATTGTTTCTGAAGGAATTGAAACAGAGCAAGAAAATAAAGTTATGACTGGTTTGGAATGTACTTATGGTCAAGGATATTTATTTGCCAAGCCTATGCCTATGACTGAGCTTGAAGTATGGTTAGAAGATTATTTGAAGAAATTTAATAAATAGTTTCTATACAATTAAGTAACACCACTTTATATCAAAATCTAGATTATTCATTTAGCAGTATTTTGCTACATTAAAAAAGAGTATATTAAGACCATAAATAATAAAAATATAGGCTTTAGATATGGAACTTATTTTAACACGTCATGGTTATACTAGCGAAGAAACAGATACCCCCATTATTGCAGGACAAAAATTTGATTTTCCATTGGTAGAAAAGGGGGGCTTGCAAGCAGAAAATTTTGCTAAAATGCTTATTCAACAAAATATAACTCCAGTCGGTATTATGTGTAGTGATATGCGCCGAACAAAACGCTATGCAGAAATTATTGGGGAAGTTGTAGGAATGCCAGGAACACCAATGATTGATAGCCGTTTAGATGACTTAGATTATGGTGATTGGACAGGATTAAGTGAACCAGAAGTAGCACTTAAATATGGTGAAAAAGTTTACACAGCATGGATGAAACACGGTATTTGGCCAGAAAATTGTAATTGGGGAAGTAGCCCGCAACAAATTCATGAACGTATAACAGTTCTGTGTCATGAAATGGTTGATTTTTATGATGATGAAGATACCGTTGTAGTTGTTGCTAGTGGTGGTTTAATTAAATTCTTTTTAGGATTGATTGCTGGAGAGTATGAACGTCGCTCAGTTACAGGTAAATTACGCATGGATATTGGTAACATTTCCAAGCTTATTCATGAAGATGGTCAATGGAGAGTTGGCTACTGGAACATGGATCCGCATGATATGTTGCCAGTTCCTAACCCTCGTGAAGCTGCTAAAAAAGCAATTGCTAACGCTAAAAATATGATGTTACATTAATAAATAAAAGAAAAGAAAATTTATATAAAATGAAGTTTGATACAGTTATTATTGGTGGTGGCCCTGGTGGTTATGTTTGTGCAATTCGTGCTGCTCAACTTGGGCAAAATGTTGCACTTATTGAGAGGGAAAACCTTGGTGGTATTTGCTTGAATTGGGGCTGTATTCCAACAAAAGCTTTATTAAAATCATCAGAAGTTTACCGCACTTTTTCTCATGCCGATGATTATGGTTTTAGTCATAAAGGTGTTTCTATGGATATGGCTAAAATTGTTTCTCGTTCACGCGGGGTTTCAGAAAAGCTTTCTGGTGGTATAGGTTTTTTACTTAAAAAGAATAAAGTTACAGTTATTGAAGGTATTGCTAGTTTTAAAGATAAATATACAATAACCGTAAAAAATGGCAAAGAACAACAAGAAGTTAGCTTTAAAAATGCAGTAGTTGCAACAGGAGCAAGAGCAAGAGAAATTCCGAACGTATTAGAATCTGACGGTAAGAATATTTGGACATACCGTGAAGCATTAGTACCAAAAGCCAAACCGAAATCTCTACTTGTTATTGGGGCAGGGGCAATTGGTGTTGAATTTGCTAGTTTTTATGCAACTTTAGGTACAAAAGTTACTATTGTTGAAGGGCTAGATAGGCTTGTTCCTGTTGAGGATAAAGATATTTCTGCTCATTTAGAAATAGCGCTTAGAAAAGATGGTATTGATGTTAAAACATCTACTAAAACAGTTTCTTTAAAATCTAATAAAAATGATGTTAAAGTTATTTTAGAAGATAAAAATGGTAAACAAAAGCCATTTACATTTGATAAAGTTTTGTTAGCTATTGGTGTACAGGGAAATACTGAAAACTTAGGCTTGGAAGAACTGGGCATTGTTATGGATAGAGGTATTATTAAAACCGATGAATATTATCATACAAATATAGATAATATTTATGCTATTGGTGATGTTTGTGGCAGGCAATTACTTGCACATGTTGCATCTCATGAAGGAATTATTTGCGCAGAAACTATGGCTGGTAAACATGCTCATGCTATGAATTATGAAAATATCCCAGGTTGTACTTATTGTACTCCGCAAATTGCAAGCACTGGTTTAACTGAAGATGCTGCCAAGCAAAAAGGTTACGAATTAAAAATTGGTAACTTTAGTTATAATGCAAATGGAAAAGCTTTAGCAATTGGTGAAAATGATGGTTTTATAAAAACTATTTTTGATAAAAAAACTGGTGCATTACTTGGCGCCCATATTATTGGTGCTGAAGCTACAGAAATGATTTCAACTTTTGTGGTTGCTAGACAAATGGAAGCAACTGAGGAAGATTTAATTAATTCATGTTTACCACATCCTACCTTATCAGAAATGATTGGTGAAAGTGTATTAGATAGTGAAGGAAGGGTTATTCATGCTTAAAACTTTTATATTGTTTTTTATACTAGTATTTATAACTATTAGTAATAGTTTTGCTAGTGAATGCAAGCTATCTGGGAATGTGGATATTCCTAAAAATATACAAGCTAAAATAGAAAAATATAACGGTAAAGTTTCAATAGGTAATATTAATATAG
>JALTLI010000005.1 GCA_027005635.1 Alphaproteobacteria bacterium | reverse complement strand
AAAATTACCTGCCCTAGAAGCTTTGGAGAATTAAAAAAAGCTATTTATAGCAGTTAATTAACTACCATTTTATCCATTTCATCTTTAGCATTTCTAAGTTCTGCAAAATCTTTAGCTGTTTCTGCTTTTAAAAACAGGTTACTTTTTAATTCTTCTTCTAGTGTAGTGGGAATTGTTGGTGCATTTTGATCTCTCAAATAACTAACTTCTTCATAACGAACTAGTAAATCTCTGTTTTCTGGCTGTTGAGAAATAGCAAATTGTAAGTTTTCTTTAGTATATTCATGGGAACAATAAATTTCTGTTTCATGAGGCAAAGATTTAATTCTCCATAAACTTAAAAACATTTCCTCTGCTGTGCCTTCAAAAAGTTTACCACAACCAGCAGAAAACAATGTATCACCACAAAATAAACTATTATCTTCTTCAAACCAGTACATAATATGACCATCTGTATGCCCAGGGCTTGCAATAACTTGACCATAACAATGACCTAATTTTATTTCATCACCATCTTCCAAACCTCTATCTACTACAGGTATAACCCCTCGTTCTGCATCAAATAAGCTAGAAAAAATTTTGCAATCATACTTCTTTTTAAGTTCTTCATTACCGCCAACATGGTCTGCATGATGATGAGTATTCCAAATAAAACTAAGCTTTCTATCACCTAATGCATTTATAACTACTTTGGCATCAGTTGGGTCAATAACTCCCACCTCACCTGTTTCACTACAAGTTAATAAATATATGTAATTATCATTTAAGGCTGGTAGTTGTTCAATTTGTAATGTCATGTTGTTTCCTAGTACTTATGTTAAATAACTATAATGATTAAATACCTTAAATAAAATGGTTTGTAAACATTGCCAATAAAGTTTATGATTTTTTTATGGATATTTTAAAACTAAGAGACTGGTACAGAAAACCCATAGGACACATGGTTCGCAGAACCTTACAACCATATTTCAATAAAATATGGCCTAATTTAGCAGGTAAACAAGTTTTAGTAATTGGCTATGGTTGCCCATACATTGGCCTAACCAAAAGAGAAGCCCATGTTTTTTGTGGCATGCTTGGTGAAATGGGGGTTATCCATTGGCCAGAAGGAGAAGATAACCGCTCATTTTTAACATGGGGTAGTGAATTACCATTACCAAATGATTTCTTTGATTATATATTAATTATTCACGGGCTAGAATTTTGTGAATCTGCACAAAAAACTCTCCATGAATGTAACAGGGTTTTAAAAGATGATGGACGTTTATTAACCATTGTTCCAAACAGAAATAGTCCTTGGTCTCGTAGAGAAATATCACCACTTGCTAAAGGTCATCCATACAGTGCCTACCAGCTACAAAGAATATTACAAAATACAAGTTTTATGCCATTAACTACAAAACATGCCTTGTTTACCCCACCTTCTAAGCAAAACTGGATACTTAAAGCATCTGAAACATTTGAACAAACTGGAAAACGTATTTTTACCCCATTAGGTGGCTTTGTAATTATTGAATGTAAAAAGGATATTTACTCTGGTTCAGTTATTAAGCCAAGCTATAAAAAGCCTTATATTCTCCCTAATCCAATAACATCTTCTAGTTATAGTAAAAAGAACTAGCAAATACCAATATTTTCAGTTTCAGGGATACCACTCATACCAATTTTACTAATGGCTTTTTCATAGCGTTTTTTGGGGTTATCAGAAAATAAAATATCATTTGTTCGTGGTAAAACAAGCCATGCATTTTGTGCAACTTCATCTTCTAGCTGTTGAGCCCCCCACCCTGCATAACCTAAACAAAAATTAAAATGTTCTGGCCCTCGTTTATTAGCAATAGCAGAAACAATATCTCCAGTTGAAGAAAGAGAAACTTCATCACATATTTCAATAGTATCGTTATCTTTATAATCAGAAGAATGAATAACAAAACCACGCTGAACCTCCACCGGTCCACCTTGATAAATATTCACATCACCAACACCTTCAATATTAGCAGCAACACCAATATCGTTTACTATTTGCTCAAAAGATACATCTTTCAATGGGTGATTAATAATTACCCCCATTGC
>JALTLI010000004.1:1160-2079 GCA_027005635.1 Alphaproteobacteria bacterium | reverse complement strand
CTTCCACACTGCTTATTTGTTCATCTTTCCTATTTCCTGTAAGTTCATATAACCTATCCCGTATAACTCGTCTCAATTCCACTGTTGGCATGTGTTCTACTTTTATAATGTTTCCTTGCAATTCATAAATTTCGTATGTTATATTGCCAGTTTCACCTTTTGATACCAAATCCCATCCATTTAATGGGTTCGTTTTTGCTGTATTCGTGTGCTGTGGTGCTATTCCTAGTGTAATGAGAAATAGTGTGCCTGCAATAACCCATAATATTTTAGTATATTTTTCAATATCTATGTACCCTGTTTTTACTACGTTTTTTCTCATTATGTATGCAATACTTGCCCCCAATATCCATCCTGCTAGGTGGGCTGAGTTTGCTATCAGATCATTGGATCCTAAACTAAATAATTCTATTAACACCCAGATTATACCTGCATAAAGCATGGGCATTGGAACCCAAAACCATAAAATCATCATTGATGGAAACATTATTGTTACGAACCCTATAAGTGCAAATAATGCTCCTGATGCACCCAGACCACCAATGCCAACTTCACCTATCGCAGACATGTATATTACATACCCTAAGGATCCTGCGATAGCACCTGCAACAAACAATGCCAATAAGAATTTACTTCCCATCCTTCTTTCTATTTCTGTTCCAAAAATCAAAATACCCCATGAGTTAAATAGCCAGTGAATGAATCCAGCGTGGATAAATGCTGCAGTTATTATTGTCCAAGGTCTATCTAGTATATTTGAAGGCACTAAATATAGCCAATATGTTATTTTTGGCATTATTGTTTCTAATATTAACAACAAAAACATTAATGTTATCAGTTTAATTGACACTCCCCTTAGCTTCACTTATACCTACCTCTTCAGCATTGACAAGCCCTATTTTATCAAATACTTTTATTA
>JALTLI010000004.1:0-1150 GCA_027005635.1 Alphaproteobacteria bacterium | reverse complement strand
TTTTATTACACCTGCGGCTATGCCTTCAACTTCAACAAACCCCATTGGATCTGTGCCATCACCCACCATGTAAAAATCATCAATCGTGGTTATCTGCGATATTCCATTGCCATGCATTGCTCTGTTAACTGGCCATTCCCCAGAGTATGATTGTGTAGATATTAAATCCCATTTGTACTTACTAAATAATTCAACTAATTCATCAGTACCTTTTTTCAAGTCTGTTTTTATATCTTTTTTCACTGCTTGGTGTATCATTACTAAATTCTTTCCCCTGGGTGCCAAATCCGGTGATATAACACTGGGTTCATTAAATCCATCTAAATATTTACATTCTGGTGTTATTACAATTTCTCCATTTTTTGTAATCTGTCCATGAACACCCACATTGTATTTTATCCCATCTGCGCTTTTCATATTCTTTATTTTTTTTATTTCATACATCGGCAGGCTTTTTTCACCTATTAATTTCAACGTGTGTTTTGGTCCAACATTCGATATGACGACATCCCCCTTTATTTCTTCTGTTTCTGTATATACAATGTTATCGAAAGGGTCTATTTCTACAACTCTTGTGCCCAATTTTATGTTTTCTCTGCCTATGTATTCAACCAATTTATCTACTAGGCCTTTACACCCACCTTTTGGAATACCTGGGCCCTTATATTTATCGAGTAACTTTAACGTTCTTGCGGCTTCCCATTCTGTCATATCTTTTGATGTAGTGCTAACACTCCAACCAATTATTGCATCTATTAGTCTTTTTGCCCTGGGGCTTATTTTTTCGTCCAATACATCCCCTAATGTTCTATCCTCCCCATTTTTTAGTTTTAACCTTAAATAATATTTTATTAAATCCCATGAATCTCGAATTCCCAATCCTTTTAACGCTTTCCATTCACTATATATTTTTCCCTCAAACATGTAACTAATTCGTGGTTTGGTATTTACTATGTCGTGATTTATGCCAATGTAGTCAAAAATTTTAGCTACAGGTCCGTTTTCCCCACTGGGTAATACATGAAATGCCCCTGTGGATAATTGGAACCCTGCGTAGTCAAAATTAGTGAATCTACCTCCTACACGTTTCATTTTTTCAATTATGATTACATCATTTCCAGTTCGTTTTGCTAATGCACCACTTAGCAAC
>JALTLI010000003.1 GCA_027005635.1 Alphaproteobacteria bacterium | reverse complement strand
ATTTATTTCTATTATAAATAATATCTTTAAATGCATCACTCATGGTTGATTCATGGATATCTTTTGCTAAATAGTTAAAACACCATAAACTGCCATCTTGTATTTTAGCTGTTTGATACATATTAAAAATATCATTTTGTATTTCATGTATAATATTTTTTGTTTCGGCTTCTTCAAGCAAGTTAAAGCCTACATCAACCCCAGATTCCAACGGGAACGCACCTAAAATCTGCTGACAAAAACCATGAATTGTACTAATATTCAAGCCTTTACCATCTTCTAATACGCTAAGTAATAAGTTTTTTGCTCTAAGTAATTGATTATCTGTTGGCTGTTTACCAAGTACTAAAGTTAAATCTTCAAAAAGATCATCATGTGATAAATTCACCCATTTTGCTAAGCGTTCACGGATACGATTTTCCATTTCTTTGGCAGCAGCTTTAGTATATGTTAGCGCTAAAATTTCAGAAGGTTTTAGTTGAGGTTGTAAAAGTAATAACTTTAAAATACGATTAGTTAAAACATAAGTTTTACCAGTTCCAGCAGAAGCAGATACCCACACAGAGCTATCTAATTGAGTTGCTTCATTTTGTGCAATTGTTGCATTTGTTAAAATTTCTGATGGCTGTATATTCATTAATCAACAAACTCCTTAAACCTGCAAATACCTGCATAATCACAATATTTACACTGTTTTATTTTATTAAATTTACTACCATTAGGAATTGCTAAATATTGCGTATTTGGTTTTTGAAAATAACTAGTTAATTTTTCTGCACCTTGTATAGTTTCATCTATCCAGCCATCAATATTTTCATCTTTACCTAGGGCAGAAGTAATATTAATCCCTTCTTCACCAGATCCTTTAAGTTGCCAAAATTCTGCATTTTCATAAGCTGAATTAATGTAACCGCCACTAGCTAAAATTATTGCTTCTACGGCTATTTGCGGTTCTATTCCATTTTTAACATCTTTAATACTTGGCGGTTTGCCAGTTTTGTAATCTATTAAAACTGCACCATTTGAAGATTTATCTATTCTATCTGCTCTTGCTTTTAAAGTTATGCCACTTTTTAATATTCGTTCACCTTCTTTTTCAAATAAAACAGGGGTACGATTTTCAAGTTTTATTTCAAGCATTATATTAATAAAACTTTCTGCTATTCTAGTAAATCTTGACCACCAAACTGCATAAACAGAAGGATAAGAAACAAGTTCCTGTTTAAATAATTCATCACTTATTTTTAATAAATGAGCCAAAGCATCATGTTTATTTTCATTTGTGATTTCGTATTTAAAAGCAGTTTTACCAACATAGAAAGCTTCCAAGCAGTTGTGCAGTAAATTACCTTTATCTGCTGGTGATGGCTCCTCTTCATAGCTATCTAATTTATATAAATGCATAATTTTTGCAATGCACGCTTTATATGGACACTGTATCATATCTTTAGTAAAAGATGCCGACCAAACTTGCGGACGATTTTTTAAAGGTGGCAAAACAACAGCAGGTTGTTTTTTACTTTGCTTAGTAAATATTTTTTTATTATTTCTTAACCAAGAAAGCCAAACATCGCCTTTAATTACAGCATTTTTATAATCATCATTCTTTGCAACTTCAAACCGTGTTAAAAATCTTGAAGGTATGGTTTCTTCTCCACCTTGTTTTATGGTTCTTGTTATAAATACATCTTTATTTGTTACTAACGATGCAAAATCTTGCGCCCCTAAACCAACAGCCATTTCAATACTTGGCAAACCTAATTGTTCAGACATTTTGGGGTTTAGCCATGGATCTGGTGTATATTTACGTGGCCAAATACCTTCATTTGCCCCACCAATTATTACTCTATCAAATTTTTTTAACCTTGCTTCTAATGCTCCGCAAATAAATAAACGTGGGTGCGTTCCGCATCTTTTTCTTACTGTAACTTGTTTTAAAAATTGCTTTAATATTTGGCTGTATTCATTAAAAGATATTTCACCAATAACATTTCCTTGATTTTGCCATGAACTTAAAAAATTAATAAAACTATCACCATCATCACGCTGTTGCCATAGTTGTTTTTTAGTTAGAATTTCTAAAACTTGCAGATGTTTTTCCAGCCAATTTTCGAAAGTTTTTTTTGTTTTTTGTTGTAATGGTTTAAAGCTTTCTTCAATAAAATTGATTAATTCTATTGAATTATTTATATCATCAGAACTTATTCTAAAATTATTATTATCATTTAATTTTTTGCGTAGTCCGCTTATACCAGGTGCTGGTGACACTCCTCTTAAAACTGTTTTTTCTATAGCTATCAAGCTGTTTTTATTTTCAATATAAAAATCATTATGATGCAAAACAGTTGCTAAACTAAGAGGTTTAAATTCCATAGAAATAACATCAATTATAGAGCAAAAAAGCTCACCAATTGGGGTTTTAGTAAGTGGCTTACCAGCAGAGTTATCAACTATAATATCCCATTTTTGCAAAAAAGCTTCCACCCTTGTAGCTAAAGAGCTTTCCGATGTAACAAGCGTACAATTAGCATATTTATCATTTAAAGTTTCACGCATTATTAATGCTATTACTTCCGCCTCTTCTGTTTCAGAATTTGCTTCAACTATACTAATATTATCTAATTTATTTTCAGAACCTGTTTGTAAACAAGGAGCAAGAATTTGTTGCCATGCTAACGCCTCATTTGTTGGCGCATTATTTTCAATATTAATTATATCCTTACGCTCAACTTCAATATTTTTAAGCATATTACAAATAGAATACTGAGGATGAGTTGGATGAAGATTTTGCCATATTTCATCAGGCATATTTGTATCAATATTAGGTAGAATTATTTCACCTAATGGATGTTTTGAAATAGCTTTAAGCATTGCCATACCTGCAGGAGTTGTATCTGTGAAACCTACTGCCATTTGCGGATTAGTGCTTAAATTTTCAGATTTTTTATATAATATACTTTGTTTTAATTCTACAGGATCACATTTATTCATAGCACTTAAAATAGTAGGATAAGTTTTAAATACTATGTTTAAAAATGTTAAATTTTCTTGCCAATGGATAGCCAAATCTTCAGGAACAAGGTCTTCTATATCTGCTATATTTACACCCCATGTAATAAGCCTGCTATGAAGTTTTAATAATTCTTCCGCACCGTTTATAGCAGACGTGATAGATTTATTTTTATTCATCGCACTTACTTGAGCAGTTAAAATAAGATGCTTTTCTATTAATGAAATAGCCTGCTTTTTTTGCTCTTTAGGGTTATTAAATAGTAACTCTTCTTCGCTATCTTCTCCTAAACTAAAGGCAGATATTTGTGGAAGTAGCATGTCTCCATTAATAGTATAAAATTCTTGTTTAATGGTTTCTGCTATTCTGTTTGATGGAACCCAAACATTGAGTTCAGTTATATCCAGTATATTTTTTGCATATTTATTTAAAACATATTTACAGAAAATATGTGCAAAATTTTGTCCTGATTGTATATTGTATATATTCATCTATTAAATTAAACAGTCACTTTATCTGCTTGTTTTACCTGTATTTCTTTTTCAAAAGCCTTTAAGCGTTTAAATATAGAAAGCAGTTCAACTATTGTCCCCCATGAGTTCACTAAAAATTGAAAAGATTCCTCAACTTTACCAAAAGCCCTTAATATTTGTTGTAAAACACCCAATGTAATAACTCCAGAAACAATTGTTGGGCCCATTGCAATATAAGGTATAATCATTGTTCCTTGTAAATAAGACCACTTAGCAATATCAAAATATAAATAATGCTTATATAAAGTAAAATAGTTTTTTCGTACATTATTAAAAAGCTCATTTACCGTTGTGGGGTCTGCTCTTTGGGCATTATCTTCACCTAATACTAATTCTTTTCTATAAGCTGCTTCTACTCTTTGGTTATTAAATTCCAACCCTGGAAGCTTTATACCAACAACAGCTAGTAAAACAGTACCAGAAGCAGCGGAAAGTATAGCCAAATAAACAAGTGAGTGATTAATTTCACCTAGCCATGGCATTTCAGTTACCTTTTCGCTTAAAGTCCATAATAAAGGTAGAAATGCAATTAACACCATAATTGAACGCATCAAACTTATGCCTAAAGCTTCAACAATTTTGGCAAAGCGCATTGTATCTTCTTGTACACGTTGGGCAGACCCTTCTATATGGCGCAAATGTTGCCAATGACTACTGTAATAATCATTCATAGCTGTTCTCCATCTAAATACATAGTGTCTAACAAAAAATTCAAGCACTACTGCAATTGCAATATATAATGCCGCAATTTTTGCAAATGTAAGACACTGTAAAAAGAACTCATCAAAAGTAATAGCATTAGGTGTAGCAAGTGCTTTTTGTAGCATATCGTAAAAACTACCAAACCATTCATTAATTTTCACATCTAGCTGAACCTTATACCAAGTTGTTGCCATAATAGCCAAAGAGCCAGCAATTGACCACTTATACCATTTTGAATTCATAAAAAAAGATTTAAACATTTTAAGCTCTCTTAATTATTATTATGCCGTGGATACTAACATAAAAATAATGAATTGTGTCTATTAACTCACAGATAACAACTAATTATTTTAAAAGATTTCCTGAGCACTATGATTTTAGATATAAAAAGGTTAGAATATCCGTGAAAATAATAAAAATTGGTGAAATTATGTTAAATAAACTACTCGGATTATTCTCTTTAGATATGGCCATTGATTTAGGCACAGCAAATACTTTGGTTTACGTACCAAAACAAGGTATTGTTTTAGATGAACCTTCTGTTGTTGCCCTTTCACAAGATGGCAACGTTAGCAAAGTAAGAGCAGTAGGCAGAGAAGCAAAACAAATGATAGGTAGAACACCAGCAAATATTGTTGCCATTCGTCCACTTAAAGATGGTGTAATAGCTGATTTTGAAGTAGCCGAGGAAATGATTAAATACTTTATTACTAAAGTTCATAATCGTCGTATGTTTATTTCCCCAAGAATTGTTATTTGTGTTCCTTACGGTTCTACCGCCGTTGAAAGAAGGGCAATAAAAGAAGCTGCCCTAGGTGCAGGTGCAAGCCAAGTTTGGTTAGTTGAAGAACCTATGGCGGCATCTATTGGTGCAGGATTACCTGTAACTGAAGCAACTGGATCCATGATTGTAGATATTGGTGGCGGTACAACTGAAGTTGCTATTATTTCTTTGGGGGGAATTGTTTATTCAACATCTGTAAGAGTTGGTGGTGATAAAATGGATGAATCAATTATAAATTATATTCGCCGTAAACATAATCTATTAATCGGTGAAGCTTCTGCTGAACAAATAAAAATGGAAATTGGTAGCGCCACTTCCCCAGAAAAAGGCAAAGGAAAAGAAGTTGAAATCAAAGGTAGAGATTTAGTTAATGGTGTTCCTCGTTTCATGAAACTTAGTGAAATGGAAGTTGCTGAAGCTTTATCTGAACCTGTTTCACGTATTATTGAAGGTATTAAAGTTGCCTTAGAATCTTCTCCACCTGAACTTGCTGCTGATATTGTAAATAAAGGTATTATGCTTTCTGGTGGTGGTTCTCAATTACATAACTTAGATGTTCTACTTCGCCAAGTTACAGGTTTACCTGTTTCTATTGCTGAAGAACCTTTAGGGTGTGTGGCAGTTGGTTCTGGAAGAATTTTAGAAGAAATGCAAGGGCTAAGCCAAGTTCTGCATAATAATTAACTGTAAAAATGAAAAACTTAAAAGAACATAATATAAATTTCTTATTCTACGTTTTTATATGTATTTCTTTGATTATCTTTTCACATAATTATCCAGAAAAATTTAACCAGCCTCGTAGTATAATTATAAGTACATTACAGCCTGTAATAAATATATTATCTAAACCAAGTTTGTGGGTTCATAATGCGTATCAAAATACTCTTTTACATTACGATACTATAAATTCTAATAAAAAACTAATCCAAGAAAATAAAATTTTAAAACAGTGGCACAATAAAAGTATTGTTCTGGAGCAGGAAAATTCAAGATTACGCAAACTTTTAGGTAGTATAACTAAAAACCAATCTGATCCAATTTTAGTTCAACCATTTACTGATGCAAACAGTCCTTTTTCTCGTTCTATTTTAATTAATGCAGGCAGTGATAGCGGTATTAGTAAAGGTCAAGAAGTTGTAAATTATCAAGGTTTAGTTGGTAGAATTATTAAAGTTTATAAAAATACTGCACGGGTATTATTAATAACTGATTCAACATTTAGGGTTCCTTCTCGTATTTTAGAAACTAGATCTCGGGCATTAATAAAAGGAACAAATACCAATAAACTTGAACTTATGCTAGTTGAAAATTCTAGAGCAAAAATTTATTCAGACATGACAGTTGTAACATCTGGTATGGGGGGCACATTTTTACCAGATATACCTATTGGTACTATAAAAAAATCTGGTGATATTTATACTATTATCCCCGATGTTGATTTTTCAAAACTGGAAAATCTTATAGTCCATAGACATAAAATGAAAAATATTTTACAAGGTGATACTAATGAATAATGAAAATACATTTTTACCATCTTTGATAATATTTATTAGTATATTAGTATTAATTTTATTTAATTATTCAATATTTTATATACCCAGCTTTATATGGATAATGCCTTGGCTTAGCACAATTGGTGTTTTTTCTTGGACTATATTTTCTAAAAAAGAATTTACCATAGGTCATGTATTTATTTTAGGTATAATAGAAGATATTATTGTTGGTAGCAGTTTAGGGTTTCATGCTTTAGCACTTATTTTAATATACCGTTTATCTTTACAACAACGTAAATATTTAGCAGGTAAACCATTTAGTGTTATTTGGTTTGCTTTTAGTCTTTCTTTAATTTTAGTATATGTTATTGCTTTTATATTAAATAATATTCTTGGTAACTCTACATCTAGTATTGGCTATATTAACTGGCTAACTACAGTTTTAATATTTCCTGTTATTCATTTATTATTGTTATGTATCAAAAATAAATGGATTAAAAAATAATGTTGCCATTTAATAAAACAATTTCAAGAAGAACAACCATAATTACAGCTGCAATGCTTTCTTCTTTTCCTGTTTTATTTGCCAGAAGCTATTATTTACAAAATATGACTGGTCAACGTTACAAAAAAATGGCAGAAAAAAATAGAATAAATATTCGCCCCACCCTACCTGTAAGAGCACCTATAACTGATAGAAACAAAAAAATAATTGCTCATGATATAAAATATTTCCGTCTTTCTATTATAAAAGAAAACTGTCCTAACCCCAAAAAAACATTAAAAAGACTATCTCATATAATTAAGCTTAGCCCTCTTAGTCAGCAACATATTTTAAAAAAAATGAAACAACATAAAAGTTTTACACCCGTTACTATTGTTAAAAATATTACTTTTGATGATTTATTAAAAGTTCAAGTAAACCTAGCTGATTTACAAGGAGTAGACCTTGTGCCAATTCTATTACGTAAATATCCAGCACAAAATAGTGTTGGTCATTTAACAGGATACGTTGGTGTTGCTCCTAAAGGGCAAATCCAAAAAGATTGGCCAGCAGATTTTCCTACTGGCAGAAGAGGATTAGAAAAAGTTCATGATTTAGATTTACGCGGAGTCCCTGGGATTATTCAATCAGAAATAAATGCCCACGGAAGAGAAGTTCGTAAACTTAAAAATAAACCGCAACAAAATTTTCCACCATTTCCATTAACCGTAGATTTAACATTACAACAATACGGCTGGGATTTATTAAAAGGTTATACTGGAAGCGCCGTAGTTATGGATATTAACACTGGCGGTATTCATGCTGCTGTTAGCCATCCATCTTTTAATCCTAACCATTTTGTTGAAGGATTTAACCAAAAATCATGGGATAAATTATTAAATAATCCTAAAAAACCACTTCTAGGTAGAGTTTTTCAAGGAACTTATTCCCCTGGCTCAACATTTAAACTTCTTGTAGCTTTAGCAGCAATTGAAGAAGGGATAGTGGATAAGAAAGAAAAAATTAATTGTAAAAAACATATATTTTATGGTAATAGAAAATTTCATTGCTGGAAAAGGCACGGACCTTTAAACTTAGATAGAGCTATAGCAGAATCTTGCGATATCTATTTTTATGAACTAGGCAAAAGATTAGGCATTGAAAAAATGGCGCATTATGCAAAACTTTTTGGCTTAGGTGAAATATCAGAAATCGGCTTACCAGAGCTTGCGGGACTTATACCAAGTAAACAATGGAAAAAACAAAAAACCGGAACATCTTGGACAGGTGGGGATAACCTTATTACAGCAATTGGTCAGGGTTATTTATTAACCACACCTTTACAATTAGTAACCATGACAGCACGGCTTGTTTCTGGTAAAAAAATAAAACCAAATATCACTTTAAAAAAAGAGCAATCAGAAGTATTTGAAAACATAAATGTAAATAATAAAAC
>JALTLI010000002.1 GCA_027005635.1 Alphaproteobacteria bacterium | reverse complement strand
TTTTGGATTTAGTTAGTATTGCCGATAAAGCCATGTATGCTGATAAAGAAAATAATTAAACGTCTTTAAGTGTTTTTCCTTTTAGGGCTTTTCCTACAGCTTCTTCAATTAGTTTAGAAATATGATGTTGGTTTGAGTTTTTATCTATATTACCACGCTGAATTTTCCAAATGTTAAAAAGCATAATTTGTTCTGGTGGATGAATTGGTATGTAGCCACCAAATTCTGTACGAACAAGGATTTTCTCTTTTTCTAGTTGGGTAAGAACTTGTATCATTCTTTCATGGGTTGTTTTGCATCTTAAGGATAATTCCATTGCTTTTAAGGGGTCTTTATTTTCGTAATATGCTTTTGTTATATGGCTTAGTGCAGTAAAGCATAGGTTTTCTTTTGTTATTGAATTTAACCTTGTTTGTTTTCTTCTGGTTAAAAATTTAG
Organism: Alphaproteobacteria bacterium; assembly: GCA_027005635.1. Lineage (GTDB taxonomy): Bacteria > Pseudomonadota > Alphaproteobacteria > UBA2136 > JALTLI01 > JALTLI01. Next base: position 8,173 of record JALTLI010000002.1, on the reverse strand, counting down.
GATTTTGATGATAAAAACTAATAGAAGCCCCAAGTAATAAAATTGCCCAGTTTAAATATAACCAAATCATAAATATAATTATAACTGCAAAACCTGAATAAACTGCATCATATTGAGTAGAAGATGCAGCAAAACCAGCAAATATACCACCAACAAATTTCCATAATATAGCAGTTACAAAACCAGCAACTAATGCAGAGCATGTTTTAACTTTAGTATTAGGTATTAAAATATAAAGCATAGAAAAAATAGCTACAGTAAAAATAAATGGTAATATTTTACCAATAATCTCAAAAACAAAACTTACACCAGTAATTCCCATTGCGTGCTGAATAATAGAACCTTCCATCACTGCGCCAGAAATACCAACAGCAGAAAATATAAGAATAGGGGTGGCAAGAATTATACTTAAATACCCACTAAACCGTTGAGCAAGAGGTCTGGTTTTTTTGATATGCCAAATATAATTAAAAGTAACTTCAATTTTTTGTACTAATGAAATAACTGTATAAAGAAGTACTCCTAAACCTGCAGCACCTAAAACACCAACATTCATATTTTCCACAAAACCTATTATTTGCTCTGCAATTTGAATACCCTTTTCACCTAATGGTTCCATAAAACTAAGTAGCATAGGCTCCATTTGATTATGCACACCAAATGATTTAAGCATAGAAAAGCTCAACGCAAGTAATGGCACAAAAGAAAGTAGGGTGGTGTAAACAAGGCTCATAGCACGGAGAGTTATTTGTCCTTCAGCAATATCACGTGCAAGAACATGAATAAATCTTACAATATAAACAAATAACCTTTTAGGTTGAGGTAAATCTTTAAGATTGTTTTTCCATATAAGGTCACATAAATTTTTCATACCTGCTAGGCTATAATAAAGTAAAATATTAAGCAAATAAAAAACCCTGCCATAAGCAGGGTTTTTAATGGTTACAGTGCTATTATTTAATTATTTTTTTGAAGAATACAGATAATAATTTCCCTTCAGGGTTTCGGCCTTTTCCGGCATAAATAATATTATGCTTTTTTCTTAAAGTACCAAGAACTTTAATCTTGAAACTTCTGTTATCAAGATCACTTATTCTTATTAATCCTGCAGCAGAAACATTAAATCTGCCATATTCGTCTTGTTCGTGGTTAGTACTGGCAGATATTACAAGGTTTAAAAATTTAGTGTAGTTGCTAGTTTTCATAGCTAGTTCCTTGGTTGGTTACAACAAATGTAATGGCTATAAGTTTGCCATGTTTATTTATTGTGTGGTTTAAAATTAGTATTCCAAATTTTTTATTTAAAACATCAATTACATGAGTTTTAAAGTTGGTACTTTGGAATTCTTTTAGTTTTAATGGGTGTGTATCTATTTTATACTCTCCATTATGATTAGGGCTTTCTTCTTGCTGGTATTTTACAATACGTTTAACCAGCTTTTCAGCAGTTTTATTTTTCATGAGAATTCCCCTTTAAGGGTATGAATAGGAAGGAAGGTGTTTCTATAAATATTTTTGCATAATATCTAAGGTGTATACACTATGTCAAGATGAAATTACTATATCATATAAAAAATAAAACCCCGCCGTAGCAGGGTTTTATTTTTATTGATAAATTATTTAGCGGGTTTCCATGTCCAGCCAATAACTGCGCCGGCACCAATACATTCAATTAACGTACCAGCAACCCAAGCCCAAGCCAAAGTAGCAGGGATAGGTAAAATAGCATACCAACTAGCAACCATTACACTAAATAGCATGCCCATCCATAAACCAAACCTTGCACCTTCCCATTTGCTTTTACCTTCATATCCTTTAGGATAAAGCCAAACAAGCCAAGCAGAAAACAATAGTAAAGCACCTACCATTAACCAAGTTTTATCTAGCATTTCTGCGTGTGTACGCCAAAGACTTGCTGTTTCAGCATACATATCTTTTAATAATACCCAATGAAACGCCCATTCAAACATTCCAATAAATGTAGCAACTGCAAGCGTTGGTTTCCACCAAGATTGCCAATTCCAATTTTGTTTCATAATTTTACCCCTTTAAATTTAATTTCTATTGAATAGTATAACAGTTAAATTTTTATTTAAAAATAAAAAAGCCTTTCATCAGAAAGGCTTAATTATAAGTGTGTCATTTTTAAAGATTAATCTTCAGAATAAGATTTCATTAAACGAGAACGGCTAGGGTGACGAAGCTTCTTCAATGCTTTTGCCTCAATTTGACGAATACGTTCACGGGTAACATTAAACTGCTGACCAACTTCTTCCAGTGTGTGTTCAGTAGACATACCAACACCAAAACGCATACGCAATACTCTTTCTTCACGCGGAGTAAGAGTAGATAAAATCTGCGTAGTAGAATCACGTAGGTTGGTTTGCACTGCCGCATCAATTGGTAAAATTGCAGAAGTATCTTCAATAAAATCACCAAGATGTGAATCATCTTCATCACCAACAGGAGTTTCTAGAGAAATAGGTTCTTTCGCAATTTTTTGTACTTTACGTACTTTTTCTACAGGCATTTGTAGTTCTACAGAAAGTTCTTCAACTGTTGGTTCTCTGCCAATTTCAAGCATCATCTGACGCTGAGTACGTGCCATTTTATTAATAGTTTCAATCATGTGAACAGGGATACGAATTGTACGTGCCTGATCAGCAATTGAACGAGTAATAGCTTGGCGTATCCACCATGTTGCATAAGTAGAGAATTTGTAACCACGACGGTATTCAAATTTATCTACAGCCTTCATTAAGCCGATGTTACCTTCTTGAATTAAATCTAGGAACTGTAAACCGCGGTTAACATATTTTTTAGCAATAGAAATAACTAAACGTAAGTTTGCTTCTACCATTTCTTTTTTAGCAATTGCTGCTTCTTTTTCACCACGGCGCACACGCTGAGCAAGTTTTTTGAACTCACCAGTTGTTAAGCCAAGTGAAACAGCTTTTTCACGTAGTTCTATTTGAGTTGCTTTAATATCTTCACCAATTGCTTCATAAGCTTTTTTCCAAAGTTTATCTTTGCTTTTATCTTCTTTGGCTTTTGTTTCCATCCAGCTAAAGTCATCTACACTTACGTGCCAAGCCTTAAGAAAATCAACACGGTTTAAACCAGTAGCAGTTGCATTACGTAACATTGTTCCTTCAAGCTTTGTCATAGCACGAGAAGTTCCGTACATTGTGCTAATCATCTCATCAATTCTAGCATTTGTTAATGGTACTTCTTTTAATAAAGTAGACATTTTTTCAAGTAGTTTAGTATGTTCTTTTGTTAGCTTTGTAAATTCTTTTTTATCTAAACCTAATTCTAGGCGCTGAGTTTGAATATCTGTAAGTTTTGTATGATATTTACGTATTTTTTTGAAAATAGATGACATTTTAGGCATCAAAGTTTCTTCCATAGCAGCTAGAGATAAAGTTTCCGCTTCTTCTTCAGCTTTATCTTTTGCTTCTTCTTCATCTATTTCAAGTTCTTCACCTTTTGCTTTGGCTTCTGCTTTTAATTTAGCAAGCTTTGCATTTTGTATGGCAGTTGCTTCCATTTCTTCTTGAGTAGGGCCCATGGCAGTAGAAAGATCAACTATATCACGTAAAAAGCGGTCACCATCAGTAATTTGTGTCATCATATCAAGTAGAGTATCGTAAATAGCAGGGCAAGAAAACAAGGCATCATTCATTGCTATTTTACCAGATTCAATCCGTTTAGCGATGGCAATTTCACCTTCACGAGTTAATAAGCCAACATGCCCCATTTCACGTAAATACATACGTACAGGGTCATCTGTTCTACCGTAATCACTTGCATTTGCAGGTTCTTCTTTTGGTTCTGCGTTATCTTTTTTACCAAAAAAACTAGGGTGAGCTTCTAATGAATCAGTTACATTTTCAGTTTCTTCAATAGCTGTATCAGATTTACTAGCACCACCCATAACACGAGTAACTTCATGACCATCATCATATTCATCTTGTTCTTCATGAACTTTGCTATCATCTGTAGTTGCTAGTTCAAAACGGTTAGATGAGTCATTTTTATCATCAGTTGGAATTTCAGTTGTTGCAATAACTGCATCATCAATTTTTACTTCTTCTGTAACTGTTTGTTCTGTGGTTAATTCAGTTTTAGCCATTTTCTTCAACTTTCATAATAAATTTGTATTATGTAGGTGGGAACTCTCATTCACTTTTACAACACTTATTTTACACTTATTTGCATATTTTTTATGCGGATTGTGTAACATCCTGTTTTTTAAGCTCTTGTAGTTTGCGCCAAGTCTCCGCAGAGGGGTTTGACTTCATTTCAGCAAGTGCTTGTTCGTAATTCTTTTGGCTTTGTTGTCTATCATAGACTTCTTGCCATACATCTAACCAAGTAGATTCAGCGGTTTCTTCGCTAATTAGTTTATCTACTAATGTTTCTTTGCAAATATTTTCAATACAATCTTCTAAGTTATATTCAAGTATGTAGGTACTCCATGCTTCATTTTCAAGTCTATTGTTAATAAAACCTTTAAATAAAAAGTTTTGTAATTGTTTATCTATTTGATTATTAAAGGATATTTCAGAAAATTTTTCTTGAAACTTTTCCATTAACATCGGATAACGTAGGAGTATTGAAAGCAAGAAGCGTGCCTGATATCCTTTTTTTGAAATAATTTGTTTATTTTGGCTGTATTTTGTAGTTTTAGCTTTTTTAAAGCTAGCCGATTGCCACAGTTTATTTCTTAGTACTTGGAAGTATTGTCTATTGACTTGCTTGTTTGTTATATCTTTAGTTATTTCAACTATTGCACCATCAACAGCTGCTCTGCCGTCGGCACTTTTTAGATTATGAGGTTTAGAAATACTTTGCCAAATAACATCATCTAATAAAATTGGGTTTTTAATTAATTTATCAAAATCAGCTTTACCATTTTTTTGGATAAAAGAATCAGGGTCTTCACCTTCTGGCATCCATACAAATTTTAATGTTCTGCCTGGTTCTAGGATAGAAAGGACTTTACGAGCAAGACGCATAGCAGCATTTCTACCAGCTTCATCACCATCTAGACAAACAATAGGATCATCACAAAAACGCCATAATAATTGGATTTGGCTTGGTGTAATGGCGGTTCCCATTGGGGCGACAGCAGTTCTAACACCTTGTTGCCATAAACCAATAACATCCATATAACCTTCAACTATTAAGGCTTGCTTGTTTTTTCTGATTTCTTCTCTGGCACGGTTTAGGTTATATAATGTGTGGCTTTTATTAAAGAATTCTGTTTCAGAGGAGTTTAAATATTTAGGTTCACCTTTATCTAGTATTCTGCCACCAAAACCAATTACTTTGTGTTGTAAATCTTCAATTGGGAACATTAAACGATCTCTAAAACGTTCATAAGTGCTATTTCCATTATCAGATTTCATGATAATACCAGCTTCATTTAAAGTATCGTCATCAAAATTATTAGCTTTTAGGTATCTTTGTAACTTGCCTTTTGGTGCCCAACCTAAACGAAAAGTTTTTATTGTTTCATCAGTTAAATTACGTTTAGTAATATATTCCATTGCCTCATCAGAGATATTTTTTTCAAAAAACTCAGCACTTAATTCTAATGCTTCTTGCCCAGATTTACGACGCTGCTGTTTAACAGGATTATATTTTACTTCTTGTAAAGTTATACCAGCCATATCTGCTAAGTGTTCAACAGTATCGGGGAATGTACCACCACGCATTTCTTGGGTGAAATCAAAAACATTACCATGGGCGCCACAACCAAAACAGTGGTAATATCCTGCATCTTCTTTTACATGAAAAGATGGAGATTTTTCATTGTGAAATGGACAGCATGCCCATAAATCTCTGCCTTTAATTTTTATTCCGCTAACATGAGAACGAACAATTTCAGTTAATGATAAACGGTTTTTGATATCATTTAATATAGTAGGGGTGAATTGTTTAGCCATGTAACCCCCTAAATAAAGGAGAAGTTTGTAAAAATATAGATAATTTGTAATAAGCGGATTTTATCCATGGCAAAGCATACCGCTTTGTCAAGGGACTAGCGGTTTCTAGCCCTTGTAGGTTGTGTAATGAACCTACATGCGGGAGAGTGTGTCTTTTTATCATCAGTACTCTACACCTTTTACAAATTTAACTTAACATAGTTATTAATTGCATTTTTTGCAAGTGTTAAAACGATGTTTGTAGTTATAATTATTGAATAATTAGATGTATACTATAATTTAGCTTGATTGTAAATAAAAAAAGAGTAAAATTTGTTCTCTTGTTTTACAAGTTAGTATAAATTTTAATTGATTAATTATTTAAGAAGGAACGGCACATGGAACGTGTACCAATGACAATATATGGTTTAAAAAAATTACAAGATGAACTAGATCATTTACAAAAAGTTGATAGACCGCAAATAAGTGAAGAAATTGGTATTGCCAGAGAACATGGTGATTTAAGTGAAAATGCTGAATATCATGCTGCCAAGGAAAAACAATCTTTTATTGAAGGAAGAATTGCAGAATTAACATATAAAGTTGGTTTAGCAGATGCTGTTGATCCATTAAAAATGAGTGGTAGCAAAGCGGTATTAAGTGCAACTGTTGAAGTTATTAACGTTGATACAGACGAAGAAAAAACCTATGTTCTGGTAGGCCCAGATGAAGCTGACTTAGATAAAAACTTAATTTCTGTGACTTCACCATTAGGGCATGCATTACTTGGAAAAGAAGAGGGTGATGAAGCAACATTTAAAGCCCCAGGTGGTGAGCATGTTTATGAAATATTAAGTGTTTCATTCAAAGAAATAAAAATGTAATGAGTGATAAATTATACTCAGCAACATTTATTTTACCAGATGGTACAAAAAAAACGGTACAAGGAAAAGAGGGGACAAGCTTGCTTTTTCTTGCCCATGATAACAACATTCCACTAGAGGGTGCCTGTGAGGCATCACTTGCCTGTTCAACCTGCCATGTTATTGTTAAAAATGATTTTTTTGATAAACTACCAGAAGCTATAGATGCAGAAGAAGATATGCTTGATTATGCTTTTGGTTTAACTCCAACATCTCGCCTTGGTTGTCAACTTATTTTAAATGAAGATACCGATGGCATTGTAGTTGAAATACCTTCTCAGACTAGGAATATGAGTAATAAGTAGTTAAGGAAAATCACTATAAAAAAACCAGTACAACTGGGATTTTTTTGATATGTTTACCATGCTAACAGATCCCAGATAGTCTATGTTTTATAACCGATTAAAAATTGGATAAAACATGCCTTCCAGGATGACAATGATGGGTAATTAATAATGTGTCATCTTGGAAACCAGTTTTTGTCAGATTTTTAATCGGTTACAAAAGCTAGGTTATCTTGGATCTATTAGCTTATATATAGTAATTTCAAATTCAAAAGAAATATTCCTAGTTGTTAAAACTGCCAGCAATTTGTTTTGTAATGCTTATAATAGCCCACTATAACTGAGGGTTATAAAATCAAATCCTATCAATTTTAAACGAGAAAACGTAAAAGTGTTAAGTTAAATTGCTATATTATAGCTTTAAACAATAAACTTATAACATTTTGTAGAAGCTATAACTGTCTAAAAGTTAATTAATAACAAACACAATAACTACTGTATTACACCATTATAAACAAGCCCTAATAAAATATTCAAAGTATTACCATTTGTATCATCTACCCAAACAGCATATCCACCGGCATCTGCTCCTCTAGTAGCGGCAGAATTATCAGTAATACTATCACCTGCATCACCATTAATAGTAAATGTTGCACCCACGCCAATAGAAGCAGATGATAAAGTTATGCTATCAGTTGCATCAGAATTAGTTAAATCAAGAACTTCAAAACCATTACCCCATAACCAGCTATCTACAGTATTTGTTATTCCACCTGTAAAGTTAAAGAATACAGTGTCTGTTCCTAACCCACCTGCTATTGATGTGTCTCCACCTACGTCTGCGGCAGCTGTATATTGTAGTGTATCATCACCGTCACCTAAATCAATTATATCTGCTCCAGCGGAGCCAGTGATAGTATCATTACCAGCCATGGAATAAATACCATTATTAACATTAGTAATAGTAATACCGGTGAAATCCCAAGTGTTTATAACGCCATCGTTATCTTTGATGAACTCTTCAGTGTTATTA
>JALTLI010000001.1 GCA_027005635.1 Alphaproteobacteria bacterium | reverse complement strand
TCATCATTTTCAATACTATAGCCATTAGTCATGGTAATGGTAAAATCATGTATCCAAACAGTTTTACCATTAGGTAGATCAACCCTGTTAGGATGTTCATTTTTTACAAATAACCCCATGTTATTAAATATAGGCATAATACTGGAAAGGTTTATAATATCGTTAACTTTAAAAACTTTCAGTTGGGCTGTTGTTCCATTTTTATGTGGATACAAGGCAACATGAAAGTTATTATCATCATTTATGGTAGATAAATTAGCTATATCTTGCACGGCTATTTCTACTGGGGTTTGTTCCATATAACTAGCGCTAAATGATTTTGCATAAGTATTAAAAAACTGTAATCCTTTGTGTTCTCCATGGATATCAATTAATGTATGACGAATAGCATCTTCCCAAGAGCTAGTGGCATCAATAATAAGTTTTTCAATTGTTGAATCATTAACTTCTGGCGGTTCAGGTGGCATTGTTCTTATTTTGAAGAATATTCGTGCTAAAGAAGATTCATTGATATTAACGGTTACTTCAATACTTTCACCATTATAAGCGGCCATTAAAATAGTTTCAATTTTTCGTCTCAGCCCGCTATTCATACGATCTCTTGGTACATATACAAGAGCAGATATCATACGTTCATGGTTAACTCTTCTTATAAACAATCTTACTTTTCGGCGTTCATAAATATGTAAAATACCAACAGAAATACGATGTAAATCATCAGTACTTATTTGAAATAGTTCGTCTCTTGGGTATGTTTCTAAAATATTAATTAAGGCTTTGTAGGCATGGTTACTTATACCAAGCTTGCTTTCTCGTTTAAGAACTTCTGTTATTTTACGATGAATAATTGGTACATCTTTGGTGTTTGATGTATAGGCCTTAGAACTAAATAAACCAAGAAAACGGTGTTCACCAATAACACGTCCTTTATTATCAAATTCTTTAATACCTATGTAATCCATATCTGCTCTGCGATGAACTTTGGATTTTGTTAAAGCACGAGTAATGGTTAGAATACGTTCACCAGATACATAATATTTCATGTTAGGTGGTAATTCTTCTAATGGTTTTGGCTTGTATATAGAAGAATTTTTATCCTCCTTTAAAACACCTAAACCACTTTTAAGAGTTAAACCCATTGTTGGCTTTTTAGGTTTATAATTAACAAAATAATGCCTGTAACCTAAAAATATATAATTCCCGTCAATTAACCAACGAAGAAACGATATATCTTCTTTACGTTGAACCCCAGTATTTTTTTCATTTTCTAGGGTTTTAATTAGCTCTTCCATTTTATTAGTTATTGCAGGGAAATCACTAACAGCACGCTGTGCTTCAATAACTACTTTTTTTAGAGCTATTTCAATATCTTTTAATTCGCATTGTTCTTGTCTATCAAATTCTATATGGATAAGAGATTCAATTGCTTCATCTTTTCTAATATCTTCAGATGTATATTTTTTAACTTCTTTTAATGTACCGTTATTATCTCTAGATATAACAATTAATGGGTGAAATGTATGATGTATTTCTAGATCTAGGCTGTTTAGCTCTTCCCATAGGGTATCTAAAATAAATGGTTGATTATCCATTAAAACTTCTAAAACTGTGTGTTTAGTATAATCAGAATTAAATACACGGATTTTAGGTTGCTTATTTTTAGGAGCTTTTTGAATAAAATCGTAAGTATCTGTAATATGAGATACCATTTCTTTAGTAGCTATAGTTTTGAATTCACTACTAGGTATGCCTGTAAGGTATATAGGGGCAAAAGTAGCTATTTTTTTATTTTTAATAGCTTTAGTTACGTTATCAATAAACATTTTACTTGTTTTAGAATATGGCATATTACTTAGTTGCTCACTTTTTATTATTTTTATAAAATTATTAACTAAGTAAGTTTACCTCTGTTTTATCTAATTAGTAAGTATAAAAACAATAAATGCCCAAACTAATGGGCATTTTACAAAGCAGTGTGATTTTTAAGTAATTATATCTAGAACTTTATCTTCAGTTTCTGCAACGCTTGTAAAAACTTTAAGGTTGGCTTCAAAAGCCCTTTGAGATTGTATCATGTTAACCATGCTGGTTTCTGGGCTAGTAGCAATAACAGATGCAAATGCAGATGTTGATAAAGATGTATCACCATCACTAATGGCAGCAGCTTGTTCTGCAAATGATTGAACTGTTTCAATTGCTGCTGTAGCAAATTGATCTTTACTTTTTGACATTCCTGTAAGTGAATGCTGAAGAGCATTTCCACCTACTGGTACTGATGACGATAATATATCCATTTGTTTCCCCCGAAACTAATTATATTAATAAATCGGTACTATCTACATTGTAGCTATCTGCTAGTAATGATGTTAAAGAGCTTGCTGTACCGTATGATGAAGCTAATAAATTACTAGTTGATGATGCACCATTTAAAATATTGTAATTATTACTACCTGCAAGGTTAGTTTGTAATACTGTTGCTAATGATATAGTACTTCCATCAGCATTTTTAATCATTAAGCCATCTGGAATATTAGGTGAATAAGCGGCTTGTAAAAAGTTCTTTGTTGGTGCTGTACTAAGTGTATTGGCACCAAAAGAGCTAAATAGCACGCTATTTATACTACTTGTAACACTATCTACCATTTTTCTCCCCTTTTTAGTAGTTCTCGTATATATTATGTTAACTAATATTAATTAGAATAACACAAAAAACTGACAAAGCGAATAAAAACATGAAGATACTTGCTATAGATACATCAACAGACAACCTAGGTGTAGCAATTTGGGATAAAAACAGCGGAATAAGTGAGGTGTTCTCTCAAAAAGCTTTTCGTAAACAATCCAGTATGTTACATCTAACTATTGCTGATATTTTGGCTAAATATGGTATAACAGCACAATGTATTGATTTGGTTGTTACAACTAAAGGCCCAGGGTCTTTTACTGGTATCAGGGTTTCTATGTCAGCTGCACAAGGTATTGCTAAAGGGTTAAATATTCCGATAGTTGGTGTTTCAACATTGCATGTTATGTCTGCTGAAAATGAAAAATCAATAGTATGGATGGGGGCGGTAAGGGGAGAAGTTTATGTTCAAGCATTTAATGAAAAATCAATTCCTGTAACTAAGCCTGTGATTTTACCTATTGAGGAAGCAAGTAAGCAATTAAAAAATGGTGATTTATTACATATTAATGGAGAAATTAGTTTAATTGATAATATGCCTAAAGTTACAGTTAAAAATATAAGTGTGTGTCCATTAAAACTTGCTAAAATAGGTTATGATATTTATAAAAAAGAAGGTAGTAAGCTTATTGTACCTTTATATTTAAGCCAGTTAGAATACAGGAAATTAAGTGATAATATATAAAGTAACCGTAAAATGAATTCTTTATTACAAAATAATTTTTATAAAATATTACCATTTACTAAGGATTTTCTTGATGATGTTATGCAGGTAGAAATGAGCTCTTTTAAGGAGGATATTTTTCCTCGGTCTGTATTTGAGGATTTATTTGTTAACCCTAATATTATTGGCTTTGTTGCAATTGATAAACATAATAAAGTAGCAGGTTATATAATGTTAAGATACGCTGGTGAAGAAGCAGAAATACTAACTATTGCAGTAGATAAACCATTCTTAAAACAAGGAATAGGCACTTTATTAATGAAATATAGTTTAGCAAATCTTGTTACAGGTGGGATTAAAGAAGTGTTTTTAGAAGTTCGTCCGTCTAATTTGCCAGCTATTAATTTATATAATAAATTTGGTGCTAAAAAAGTTGGTGAAAGACCTAATTATTATGAAAATGAAGATGCTTTTGTCTATATGTTGAAACTTGAGTAAAATTAAGGTATAACGCCAATAATTAATGAATAAAGGTTAGTTATGGTTAAAGTTAAAATACAGGAAAATTCAACACAAGGTAAAAAGAAGCTTTTTATCAAATCTTACGGTTGTCAAATGAATGCTTATGATGCTGTGCGTATGGCAGATTTAATGGCTCCTCATGGTTATGCAGTTGTGGATAACGAAAAAGGTGCAGATTTAGTTATTTTAAATACTTGCCATATACGTGATAAGGCAGATGAAAAAGTTTTTTCTGATTTAGGGCGTTTCAAAAAACACGGTAAACCAGATACTTTATATGCTGTAGGTGGTTGTATTGGTCAGGCTATGGGTAAAAAGGTTATGCAGCGCTCTAATGCTGTGAGTATTGTCTTTGGTCCACAAACTTATCATAGATTGCCAGAATTTATTGCAAAAGCTCAAGTGAAAGATGAAAATGGTAAATTTACCAAGGTTACAGATACAGATTTTCCTGAATTAGAAAAATTTGATAGCTTACCAACACAAAAAGCAGATGGAGCAACCGCATTTCTTTCTATCCAAGAAGGTTGTGATAAATTTTGTACTTATTGTGTTGTTCCGTATACTCGTGGAGCAGAAATATCAAGAACTGTAGACGCTGTTTTAAAAGATGCTGAAAATTTAGTTTCTCAAGGTGTAAAAGATATAACCTTGCTTGGTCAAAATGTTAATGCTTATAATGGGTTAAATAATAATGATGAAGCTAGTTCATTAGCAAAACTAATTAAGAAACTTGCTAAAATAGAAGGTTTAGAGCGTATTCGTTTTACAACTTCTCACCCTGCTAATATAGATGATGATTTAATTGATTTATTTAAAACAGAGCCAAAACTTATGCCGTATTTACATTTACCTGTACAATCTGGCTCAGATAAAATACTAAAGGCGATGAATAGAAGTCATACAGTTGAAAGCTACCTAGAAACAATTAGAAAAGTACGTGAAAAATGCCCAGATATTGCTATTTCTGGTGATTTTATTGTAGGCTTTCCAAATGAAACAGAAGAAGACTATATGGATACTTTAAAAGCTGTAGCACAAGTTAATTATGCTACTTCTTATTCTTTTGCTTATTCCCCTAGACCAGGGACTCCTGCTGCAGTTATGCAAAATCAAGTTGATGATGTAACCAAAAAGGAACGCTTAGCAGGTTTGCAGGCACTATTAGAAAGCCAACAAGAAGCATTTGCTAAAAAATTTATTGGAAAAACTGTAAAAGTATTAGTAACTGGTAAAGGTAAAAAGCAAAATCAGTTGCGTGGACACTCAGAACATAACTTAGTAGTTAACTTTGAAGGTGGAGACAGGCTTATTAATGAAATTGTTGAAGTTAAAATTGAAGGCGCTTACCTTAAAAGCTTGTTGGGTATTTTATTATAGAAACTTACAAATTATTGATATAAACAAAAAAAATACTTTCAATTAAACCTGTTAAAAGTTACTATTTATTTATGAGCAAAACAGATACAAAAAATGCTAAAAATAAACCGTTAGCAGATGAGGGAACAGGGGCGACAAATAAGCCTCTGAAAATGATTTTTGAAAGCAATAATTTATTGCAGGAACTATGTGGCAGACATGATAGTAACTTGCAACAAATTGAAGAAAGTTTAGCTGTTCAGCTTGTTTCTAGGGGGAACCAACTTTCTATTTTTGGTCAGAAGGATCAAGTTGAAAAAGCACAAATTGTACTAGAAGATTTATATGAACTTCTTGAAAGTGGTATGCCTGTTTCTGCACCACAAGTTGATGCAGCATTACGGGTTACCGATGGTTTGATTAATAGTCGACTGCGTCCTTCTGATTTAATGAATAGTGATGCTGTTTTAAATACTCCTAATAAAAAAGTAACACCACGTAGTGTACAACAACATTTATATGTTACTGCTCTTAATTCTAACTCTTTAACTATTGGTTTAGGACCAGCTGGTACTGGTAAAACATATCTTGCCACTGCTTATGCTGTTAATTTATTAATAAATAAAAAAATTAAAAAGATTATTTTAACTCGTCCAGTTGTTGAAGCTGGTGAAAGCTTAGGTTTTCTACCTGGTACATTAGAAGAAAAGGTTGATCCATATTTGCGTCCATTTTTTGATGCGCTAGATGAAATGTTAGGTGTAGAAAAAGTTGCAGAATACCGCGAAAAAAACATTATTGAAATTGCACCTCTTGCTTATATGCGTGGTAGAACCCTTTCTGATTGCTGTATGATTTTAGATGAGGCGCAAAATACAAGTACTGTACAAATTAAAATGTTTTTAACAAGGCTTGGTGAAGGTAGCCGTATGGTTATTACTGGTGATTTAAGTCAAATAGATTTAAAACATGGTATTCGTAGCGGTTTAAAAGATGCTGTTGAGGTTCTTGAAGGTTTAAATGATATTGAAGTTGTTCGGTTTAGTGATGCAGATGTTGTTCGTCACAATTTAGTTTCAAGAATTGTGCAAGCTTATGATGAACGTGATAGGCAAATGAATATGGGATTAAGTGAATAGAAATAAAAAAACACCCAACTGGGTGTTTTTTTTATTTAATTAACTATAGTAATTTTACTCTTCATCTTTTTGTGTAAGTTTATGAGTATTTGCAATACTTTTAACCATTTCTAGTACTTTTTTACGTACAGCTTCATCTTTAATAATGTAATAGGTTTTTACTAAATCAATTGTTTCTTTTTTTGTGAAAACATCTTGATTATCTAGGGGTTTATTTTTTTCTGCTACTATACTTACTTTTTTACCGCTAGTTTCAGGTAATCCTTCAAAGAAATAAGATATGGTAACTTTTAGTATTTTACTAATATTATACAAACGACTAGAACTAACGCGGTTAGCACCACTTTCATATTTTTGTACTTGTTGAAAAGTTATGTTTAATGAATTAGATAGCTTTTCTTGGCTTATTCCTAGTAGTGTTCTACGTTGACGTATCTTTTTACCAACAAAAATATCTATTGGATCCGCTTTTAATTTATTTGTTTCTTTTTTTACTGCAAGCATTTAACTCTCCCATGTGCTTGATTTATCACTTTATAACAACTATTTTTAATATTGTTATAACTACCACTATATAGGTATTTATATAAGTATTTTTAACAGCTTATATCTGTTTATAGAATAAATAAACTTAAATAACAAATAAAAAATACAAAAAAACTATTTGGTTTTGTGTTTTATACACAACAGGTTGTGGTGAACTCTTGAGTACAACTATAGTTAAGAGTTTTCTGTATACTGTATATTATAAACCAAAGTGATTTAAAAATGGTGGTCTTATTTTTCTTGGTTTAGGAATTTTTATATCTATATAGCCTGTTTTATCAGCTCTTATAGATTTTAATTCTTTACCGCTTGGGGCAATTAATGCAGTTATTCCTGTGTTACCAATACGTAAAATAGGTAAACCAGTTTCAACTGCACGCATTTTTAGCATTGCATAATGTTGGTATGGACCAATTGTTCCAGAAAACCAAGCATCATTTGTAATATTTATTATTAAATCGGCTTCCGTTGCAAATCTTGAAACTTCAATCGGGAATATTGCTTCAAAACAAATTAATGGTAAAACATTTATATCATCTTCACCATTTGGAGATTCTATTTTAAATTCAGGGTAGCCAACACCAGAAGTGTAATCAACTGCGGCTGCAAACATTTCTTGTATTTTAGGTGGCATAAAAGAGCGAAGAGGAATATATTCACCAAAAGGTACAAGATGTACTTTATCATACATTTGAGTTATTTCACCTTCATTATTTAACATTATCATACTGTTAAAATATTCATTTTTACCATTGATATTAACTTTTCGTAATCCACCAGTTATTAAGGATTGTTTTTTAGTTAAATTACTACCGATTGCTTTTCTAATAGTAGCTGATTCTTCTAGATAGTAAGATGCAACGGCTGTTTCTGGCCAAATAATTAAATCTGCTGGTTTATTATCTGAATTTTCTGTTGAAAGTTCTATGTTTCTACGCAAAATACGAGCTTGTTGTTGCGGTTCCCATTTATCTATTTGGCTAATATTAGGTTGAATAAGCCTTGCTGTTATTGAGCTATATTCCAGTTTGTTTTTATCTAATGATAAATACCAAAGCCCCATATAACTAGAAAAAGCAAATACAATAATTGCTATTGTAACATGATCTTTTCCCATGGTTAAGCCAGAGGCTACATAAATTGCTACAGCACTTAAAGTATAAACTCCTCCCCAAGCTGCAACTTGCATTAAAACAGGAGTATCTGCAAAAATATAACCTGTTAAGTTCCATGGAAAGCCTGTAAATAGTGTGGATCTAATAATTTCTCCAATTACCCAAAAAGATGTGAATACTAAAGGAGCCCAAACAAATGATTTACTTACTTTATGTAAAAAGTAACAAGTAACAGCGGTATAAAGTGAAAGGTATAGACATAATAAAATAAGAGCTCCTCCACCATATATAAGTGTATCTTGGATATTACTTGTTGTTATATAAAATGATTGTGGTATCCAGTATAATGCAGATAAATTATGCGCCATACCAAAAGTTAACCCTAATAAAAATGCGGTACTAGATTTTTTTAGTTTACGAGTTAGAAAAAACAATGAACCAATAGCAAGTAAAGCTAAAGGAAACATATAAAAAGGAGCAAATCCAAGGGTATATAAAAGCCCCATAAAGAATACTGATATAAAAGGAGCATAAGCCAAAGGTGAAAGTAATTTTGCTAACATATTAACCAACTTTTTTATTTAATAATTATAG